>CAXSDW010000102.1:0-12201 GCA_964236235.1 uncultured Chitinophagaceae bacterium | reverse complement strand
ATAGTAAAAACGAAAAGAGCAGCGATAATACTGCTCAATCATGTGTGGTGACCGCGTTAGGATTCAAACCTAAAACCTTCTGATCCGTAGTCAGATGCTCTATTCAATTGAGCTACGCAGCCAAATGGGCGGCAAAAATAATAAAAATTCTGCCAACAAATTCTTTCAGCACTTTTACATAAAAATTATAAATGAAGATAAAATTATGGTCTGTTGGTAAAGCTCATGAAGCTTATGTGAAGGCTGGTATCGAACAATTTACCCAACGTATTACACACTACTTTCCGGTAGAATGGAAACTAATTTCTTCTCCTAAAACTGCATCGGCTTTATCTTCAGGTGATTTAAAAAAAGCGGAAGGTGAAAGTATTTTAAAACTTTTAGAAGCTGGAGATATATTGATAGCACTGGATGAAAAAGGTAAACAATTATCATCAATACAGCTGGCTGATCTTATTAAACAAAAAGCAAATGAAAGCGCTAAGAATATTGTTTTTTTAATTGGAGGCGCTTACGGCCTGGACGATAAAATATTGAAAAGAGCTGATGTGCAATGGAGCTTATCAATGCTTGTATTTCCTCATCAATTAGTGAGGTTAATTTTAGCAGAACAAATTTACCGTGCCTGCACAATCATACGAAACGAAAAATACCATCATTGTTAGTTAATGCTTATGTTTGAAAAAATATTTTTGATTTCTTATGATCTCTATCACATTAATAATTACGGTTGTTACTGTAATTATTTCCATTATCGGTTTTAGAAACGACCATGTAATCGAAAATTTAATATTCTATCCGCCGGCTGTAACTGAAAAAAATCAATATTATCGTTTTATTACCTCCGGGTTTATTCATGCAGACTTGTTTCATTTGATTTTTAACATGTTTTCCTTTTACTCCTTTTCAAATGGCCTTGTTGAACCGAAATTTATTTTTTATTTTGGTGATTATGGCCGGGCATTATATTTAATAATGTACCTGATGGCGCTTGTTGTTTCTCTTTTACCTACTTATTTAAAAAATAAAGATAACACGAGCTACAGAAGCCTGGGAGCTTCAGGGGCAGTGTCTGCAGTGATATTTACAGGTATCATTATTTCTCCCGGTATGAGTTTGCTGGTCTATTTTATTCCTATGCCTGGATTTGTTTTCGGAATATTGTTTCTTATTATTTCAGCCTATCTTGATAAACGTGGCGGTACTAATATAAATCACTCAGCACACATGTGGGGTGCGCTATTTGGTGTAATATTTATTATAGTGGCTACAAAACTTTATGCAAATGTTGATATCTGGACAGACTTTGTAGACCAGATAAAGTTTTACATGAAAACAAAGTTCAACATTGGGTAAATTTCAAAATATTTTTTGTGTTTGATGTTATCTTAAACCGGTCATCAATCCTTCTTCCGATGATCCACAAAATCTTCTTATCCATCTCAATTATCCATGTGTTTTCTTTTTGAGTCAGCGACATTTTTTCATCAATAAAAAACCGGTTTAGTTTTTTCTTTTTCTTCATGCCAAGCGGGTAAAAATAATCTCCCTGCTTCCATTTACGCAGCAACAAAGGAAATGTAATTTCATCTGCATCAAGCATCGCTTCTGAGTTTGTAGTTGATAGTTGATAGTTGATAGTTGTCAGTTTCTCAATTCTCAATTCTCCGTTTTTAAATTTGATCGGGCTGTCTTTTTCTTCTATTAAAATGTTTTGCGCTTCGGTTGTATTGTTTGGAGAAATAATAAGCCACTTGCGGTTCTTTATTATTTTATGAGAAGATGATTGAATGTATTTCCCGGTGTCACTTTGCAGCAAATGAACTACTTCTCCGGTTTGGTGTGAAGTAAAATTGTACTCTTTTATGATCTCATAAATAACGGTTGATAAAGGTTGCGTTTTTAACAATTTTAAAACGGGAATATGTATTTCTTCGCCTTTATATTCTAATAATTTTTTTTTATGAATACTTACAGATTGCTGGTAAAGCACATCAATTTCCCTGAAACGATTAATGTTGTCTCTTAAATTGTCTTCCACTTTTGAATATACTTTTTGTATGGAAGGAATGAGTTGGTTTCTGAAATAATTGCGTGTGTATTTGTTAGATATATTAGATGAATCTTCAACAAATGCCAAATTATTTTGAACAGCGAAATCCTTAATTTCTTCTTTTGTTGCAAACAACAATGGCCTTATTATCTTTTTCTGTTTCGGCAAAATTCCCCGCAAACCATTAATACCAGTGCCTTTGAAGAAGTTCATTAATAAAGTTTCAACATTGTCATTTGCATGATGTGCAGTTAGAATGTGGTGAATGGTGAATGGTGAATGGTGAATGGTGATTGCCGATTGACTGTTGTCGATTGAAGATTGTCTACTTACATCTGACATCTGACTACTGACATCTGACATCTGACTACTGACAACTTCATTAAACCAATCATACCTCAATTCTCTTGCTGCTTCCTGAATTCCCATTCTTTTTTTAAGTGCGTATTCTTCAGTATTAAACTTCTTTACAAAAAATGGTACATTATAATTATCCGCAATTTTCTTTACAAACTTTTCATCTCTTTCACTTTCTTCTGCACGCAATTGAAAATTACAATGTGCAATGCTAAAATTGTAATCAGTCTGTTTGCATAGTTCACATAATACAACAGAATCTACACCACCGCTTACTGCAAGCAGCAGGTTATCTTTTGGCTGAAAAAGATTTTCATCTTTTATAAATGAGGTAAAGGCTTTAAGAATATCCATCTATAATTTTTTAAGGAACAAAACATAATGAAAGCCCAATAGAATTCCAAAAGATGAACGGAGCGTCGCCACTGAAGTTCAATCAGGGAACGGAAGCTGGTAACAAAATATAAACCTATAATCACTTAATCCTGAAAATCACGGATCAGACAATTCTTCGTGAGCTGCCTGCAATTCGTTGTAAGAATGGTTATCACCTGCCCTTCTTGCTTCTGCCATTCCCTTTTCATAAATTGTTATTGCTTTATCTGTCTGATTGGTTCTTTCCAGCAATTTTGCTAAGTGATAGTAAGAGCCTATATAAGTTGGCTCACGCAATAATATCTCTGTGAAAAGTTTTCTTGCTTCTTCATCATTCCCCAATTTAATGTATTCCAATGCAAGTGCATGTTGCAAAAAACTATCTTTTTGTGCCGTTTTTAAATACTCTTTTAATTTTTCAATTCTATCCACAACAATAATTTTTTTCGGTTTTGTAACAGCTTATCTTTGCCGCTCTTTAAAAAAAGTTAGGATATGAAGATACTTGTTTGCATAAGTAAAACCCCTGATACCACGGCAAAAATAAACTTCACTGATAACAATACGAAATTTGCAGAAGCCGGCGTACAGTTCATTTTGAACCCTTATGATGAATGGTATGCATTGGTGAGAGCGATTGAATTAAAGGAAGCTGATCCTTCAGTGCAGCTACATTTAATAAACGTTGGCGCAGCTGATAATGATCCGATTATTCGTAAAGCGCTGGCGCTTGGAGGTGATGAAGCAATAAGGGTGAATGCTGCAAGCCAGGATAGTTTTTTTATTGCCTTCCAGATTGCAGAAGTGGCGAAACAAAATAATTACGACATCATTTTTACCGGCAAAGAAACTATAGATTATAACGGTTCATCTATTGGCGGAATGGTGGCTGAATTATTAGATATGCCTTATATTTCTTTGGCAACAAAATTTACATTGAATGGAACTTTATGCACAATTAACCGGGAGATTGAAGGTGGCGAAGAAGTTAATGAAGTGCAACTTCCTGTTGTGGTAAGTTGCCAAAAAGGAGTGGCAGAACAACGTATACCAAATATGAAAGGGATTATGGGTGCAAGAACGAAGCCCTTAAAAGTGCTTGAACCTGTGGCTGCAGAGTCATTAACTTCTATTGTTTTTTTTGAGTTACCGCCGGCAAAGGCAGGCGTAAAGCTTGTTCCGGCAGATCAACCTGAAGAGCTTGTAAGATTGTTGCATGAGGAAGCAAAGGTTTTTTAACTCCTCACCTACCCTCTCCTGAGAAAGAGAGACATGGAGAAGATGGAACACAATTCTGTTGTGTTGAATTAACGCTCCTGAATTTTCAACTATCAACTATCAATTATTAATTATTAATTATTAGTTTATATGAGTGTTTTAATTTTTTTAGATCAGTCAGAAGGGCATATAAAAAAGAACTCCTTTGAAGCAGCAAGTTATGGAGCTAAAGTGGCTGAAATGCTGGGCACAGATGCTCAAGGTATTGTTCTAGGAAATGTGCAGGATGACCGGGCGGCTTTAGGAATGTATGGATTAAAGAAAATTCATTCGTTTATAAATAAAGAATTAAATACGCTGGATGCACAGGTTTATACAAATGTAATTGCAGAAGCAGCAGAACGCATAGGTGCAAATGTGATCGTCTTTTCTAACAATATAAATGGTAAAGCAATTGCTCCGCGACTGTCAGCAAAGCTTAAAGCCGGTTTGGTTTCCGGCGCTGTGGCTTTGCCAGATTTAAGCAATGGTTTTGTTGTGAAGAAAAATGTATTTAGCGGAAAAGCATTTGCTAATGTTGAAATAAAAACGGAGATAAAAATTATTTCTTTAAATCCTAATGCATATAAAATAGTTGAAGCCGAAGGCAAGGCGGAAGTTATAGAAAACAATATAACTGTGCCTGCTTCAAAAGTAAAAGTAACAAGTGTAAATAAGGTTGTTGGTGAGCTTCCTTTATCAGAAGCTGAGCTTGTAATTAGTGGCGGTCGCGGACTTAAAGGCCCTGAAAACTGGCACCTTGTTACCGATCTTGCAATAGCCTTAGGCGCTGCTACAGCGTGCAGCCGTGCTGTTGCAGATGCACACTGGCGGCCGCATCATGAACATGTGGGGCAAACAGGATTAGCCATTGCACCCAATTTGTATTTTGCCATTGGTATGTCCGGCGCAATCCAGCATCTTGCCGGCGTAAACCGCAGCAAAGTAATTGTAGTAATTAACAAAGATCCGGAAGCGCCTTTTTTTAAAGCAGCAGATTATGGTATTGTTGGCGACGCCTTTGAAGTGATGCCAAAAGTTATTGCCGCTGTAAAGAAATTAAAAGGCATTTCAAACTAACTACACACCTTAAAAATTATAATTTTACCAAAGCTTTTCCATATTTGAAAGGCTTTTATTTTTTATATATTTGCGGTTAACTGAAAATGTAACCCTCAAGGAATTGGTATGAAAAAAATTGAATTGGAAATTGTTGCCCTTTCTCACAGTATTACCCAAAGCCACTCATATGCTGTAGTACTGGGCGAAGTGAATGGCTTGCGAAGGTTACCTATAGTTATTGGCGGTTTTGAGGCACAGGCAATTGCAGTGGCTTTAGAAAGAATGCAACCAAGCCGTCCGCTTACACATGATCTTATGAAAAATTTTATGATGGCTTTTAATGTAGATTTGGTAGAAGTGATCATTAACGATCTGCAGGAAGGAATCTTTTACTCAAAATTGGTTTGCTCTACTGAACATGATACTGTAGAAATTGACTCCCGTACTTCTGATGCAGTGGCGCTGGCAGTACGCTTTGGCTGCCCTATTTTTACTTTTGATAATATATTGGACAGTGCCGGAATTTTAATGGAAGATGACGAAAAGAAAAAGAAATCAACTGTGCAACAGGCCGATGCCGGAACAAGAGATGATCTTAAAAAACTTTCTATCCAGGAGCTTGATAATTTACTTAACGAAGTGCTTGAACAGGAAGATTATATCAAGGCAATTGCTATCAGAGATGAAATAAAGAACAGGAAGAAATAAATGCTTAGGTGATATAATTGAAAAGGGAGAATTTTCTGCGATTTCAGATTTCCCATTTTACGAATTATCTAATTAAAAAGTAGTTATATAAAATTCATTCTTGAGATAAGACATTCTTTCAATTCTCATTCAAGCATTATCAATTTAAAAGTGCTTATATCATACAATAGAAATTCTTATTTAGATAGAAAATTTGTTTCATTCTCAATTCTCCATTCAAAAATTATCAATTAACCAGTGGTTGTTTTTCCCAATTGCAAAATAAATTTAGGCTTACATATTATTTCTAAAAGAACAGATAATTACCATAACATTGAAACTGTTTTTTATCCTTTAGATTTTACTGACGTACTTGAAATAATACCTGCTAAAAATAGGTCAAATGAAATTACTGTTACAGGACTGGCTTTGAGTGACAGCCAAAATAATCTTTGCGCTAAAGCATATAACCTTCTTAAAAAAGATTTTCCGGATCTACCGTTTATAAAAATGCATTTGCATAAAGCTATTCCTATAGGAGCCGGGCTTGGCGGTGGCTCTGCAGATGCGGCTTTTACTTTACACTTATTAAATAAATTTTTTTCATTAGAATTATCTTCTGCCGATCTAAAGAATTTTGCGTTACAATCGGGCAGTGATTGCCCTTTCTTTTTATATAACAAACCGTGCTTTGCATCCGGACGTGGTGAGCAAATAGAACCTGTTAATTTAAATCTTTCTTCTTATAGAATATTAATTGTTAACCCGGGCATTCATATAGATACTTTGTGGGCTTATTCCCAGGTAAAACCTTCTAAAAATAAATCCATCAGGCAGGTTATTATGCAACCAATTGAAACATGGAAGCAGGAATTAACTAATGACTTTGAGCTGCCGGTATTTAGCAATTATCCTGAAATTGAAAACATAAAAGACACATTATATAAAAGTGGCGCCTTGTATGCAAGCCTTAGTGGTAGCGGATCTACGGTGTTTGGAATCTTTAAAAATGAAGATATTAATATTTCGTTTTCAAACAATTATTTTACAAAGCAGGTACATTTAAAATAAAAATATTAACTTGCTTTAAATTTATCACCTGCATTCAGCTACACACATATTATTTTTTTTAGATAATAATCTTGATCTTCTCCATCATCCGGCGTAGGTAACTTTGCACCGTTTATCTCCTTTTCGTTTTACATACTTTTTATAATTTTTCAAACATCATAATATGGAAGTTTCTTTTATCCAATCATTCAAAACACAGCATTTCATTGATCTTGAAAATCAGTATGGCGCTCATAATTATCATCCTCTTCCGGTAGTGTTAAATAAAGGAAAGGGAGTATATGTGTGGGATGTTGAAGGGAAAAAATATTTCGATTTCCTAAGCGGATATTCTGCCATAAACCAGGGACATTGTCATCCCAAAATAATTGCAACACTTATTGAACAGGCGCAAAAGCTTACACTCACAAGCCGTGCATTTCATAATGATGCACTTGGTGAATATGAACAATTTATAACAAAGTATTTTGGGTATGATAAAGTATTACCGTTAAACACCGGCGCAGAGGCTGTTGAAACAGCCATCAAGCTTTGCCGCAAATGGGGCTATGAAGTAAAAGGTGTTCCTCAAAATGAAGCAAAAATAATTGTATGTGAAGGAAACTTTCATGGGAGAACAAGTGCAATTATTTCATTTAGTACAGATGCTTCATCAAAGAAAAACTTTGGGCCTTTTATGCCTGGCTTCCAGGTAATTCCATACAATGATCTTGATGCTTTATTAAAAGCGCTTTCAGATAAAACAGTTGCAGGCTTTTTGGTAGAACCTATACAGGGTGAAGCCGGCGTAGTTGTTCCTGATGAAAATTATTTGCGTATAGCAAGGCAATATTGTTCTGATGCAAATGTGCTTTTCATTGCAGATGAAATTCAAACAGGCTTATCAAGAACAGGTAAAATGCTTTGTTGTGATTATGAAAATGTAAGACCTGATATTCTTATTTTAGGGAAAGCGTTAAGTGGCGGCACGCTGCCGGTAAGTGCTGTGTTAGCCGATGATGAAATTATGCTAACATTAAAACCAGGTGAGCATGGAAGTACTTATGGAGGAAATCCTTTAGCATGTAAAGTCGCTATAACTGCGCTTGCTGTTTTAAAAGATGAAAACATGGCCGAAAATGCAGAAAAGCTTGGAAATTTATTCAGAAAAGAACTGGAAAAATTAAACTCTCCTTACATAAAAATTATAAGAGGAAAAGGGTTGCTTAATGGTATTGTAATTGAACATAATGATGTGGATGCTGCATGGAAATTATGCCTCCGTTTAAAAGAAGAAGGATTGCTGGCAAAACCCACTCATGGTGACAAAATCCGTTTAGCTCCGCCTTTAATGATTAACAAAGTTCAGCTGTTGGAAAGCATTGAAATAATAAAAAATAGTTTAAATGTATTAGAAGGTGATTGAACCGGATTATGGCGCTTAAATAATTAATTTATTTCGGTTATCACCAGTGTATAAGTGTTGGGTTTTTTATCAAATTCATGTACGTTTGCATACATCTTAAATTTATCTTAATGGCATCCCAAAAAATTATTGACCTTTTAGGAGATAAGGCAGACAGTATATTAAATCACAAAGCTAAGATTGATAAATCGCAGCTTACATTGCCCTCTCCTACCCATATTGATGACATCTGGACTTTTAGTAACAGGAGTAACCGTGTATTGGTTAGCCTTCAAAGTTTGCTTAGTCATGGGCGGCTTGGCGGCACAGGTTACTGTTCTATTTTTCCTGTAGACCAGGGCGTAGAACATAGCGCAGGCGCCTCTTTTGCACCAAACCCAATGTTTTTTGATCCTGAAAATATTATTAAATTAGCCATTGAAGGCGGCTGCAATGGTGTGGCATCTACTTTTGGCGTATTAGGAATTATGAGCCGTAAGTATGCACATAAAATTCCATTTATTACAAAGATTAATCACAACGAATTATTAAGCTACCCTAACAAATATGATCAAACTATGTTTGGCACAGTAAAGAGTGCATGGAATATGGGATCGGTAGGGGTTGGCGCCACAATTTACTGGGGCAGTGCCGAAAGTACCAGGCAACTTAAAGAAGTAGCAGAAGCATTTGAACTGGCGCATGAATTAGGCATGTGTACAATTCTTTGGTGCTATACACGCAACAATGCTTTTATAGTTAATGGTGTGGATTACCATACCAGCGCTGATCTTACTGGCCAGGCTAACCACCTTGGAGTTACTATACAGGCTGATATTATTAAACAGAAAATGGCTACAAATAACGGCGGTTATCTTGCCACTAAACATGGTAAAACATCTAAGCTGGTATATGAAAATCTTACTACAGATCACCCGATTGATCTTTGCCGTTACCAGGTTTTAAATTGCTACAGCGGCCGTGTTGGTTTAATTAACAGTGGCGGCGAAAGCCTTGGTGATACTGATCTTCAGGAAGCAGTAACTACTGCAGTAGTTAATAAACGTGCCGGCGGCATGGGGTTAATAATGGGAAGAAAAGCATTTCAAAAACCTTTTAACGAAGGTGTGGAGTTATTGACTGCTACACAGGATGTTTACCTCGACAAGGATATTACAATAGCGTAGAGCAAAACAGTGGAAGGCCAGATTTAAAAGTCGAAATCAGAGTGAGTGTAAGCTTATTTTGAATGCTTACTTTTTATTTTTTAATTTCATCTATGAAACAAGAAGAAGATTTTGATGCCAACCTTGCCGGTGAAGATGGCGAAGCTGAGGAAACAAAACGAAGATGGTTCAGAAGGATCAAAAAAAACATTACAACATCTACAAAAGATAAAAAAGAAGCACCTGATGGCTTATGGACCAAATGCCCGAATTGTAAACTCACCTGTACTGTTTCTGACCTGAGAGAAAATTTATTTGTTTGCCCTAAATGCGATTACCATCACCGCATTGGCAGCAGCGAATATTTTGATATTTTATTTGATAATGAAACCCGGAAAGAACTATTTGGTAACATAAGATCAAAAGATTTTTTAGGATTCTCCGACCTTAAGCCTTACAAAGTAAGATTAGAAGAAGCATATAGTAAAACAAACCTTCACGATTCAATTACTGTGGCACATGGAAAAGTAAAAGATACAGATATTGTGATTGCCTGCATGGATTTTGAATTTATCGGTGGCAGCCTGGGAAGTGTAATGGGAGAAAAAATTTCACGATCCTGCGATTATTGTATTGAGCATAAAATCCCTTTTATGATAATAAATAAAAGCGGTGGCGCAAGAATGATGGAAAGCGCCTTTTCACTGATGCAACTTGCTAAAACATCAGGAAAATTATCACAGCTTTCAGATGCTAAAATTCCTTATTTCTCTCTTTGTACCGACCCTACTTTTGGCGGAACAACGGCCTCGTTTGCCATGCTGGGTGATATAATAATGGCCGAGCCAGGTGCCCTCATTGGCTTTGCCGGCCCAAGAGTAATAAAGGAAACCATAAAAAAAGACCTGCCACCGGGTTTTCAGCGCAGCGAATTTGTACTTGAACATGGCTTTTTAGATTTTATTATAAACAGAAAAGAACTTAAAGAAAGAGTAGCACAGTTGCTCGTGCTCTTTAAGGAATAAGTTTCTTTAGTTGTCACTTTACAGTTGAAAGTTTTCATAATAGTTAGTGACTCCTGACAACTAAACTCTGACAATTCACAACTGACCACTGACATCACCATGGAACTCAGCAACCGTAAAGCATATTATGAATATTTTTTTGACGTAAAATATATTGCTGGTATTGTATTAACCGGCACTGAAATTAAATCTCTTCGTGAAGGCAAGGCAAGTTTTAATGATAGCTATTGCATTTTTGATAAAGGTGAATTATTTGTAAAAAGCCTGCACATAGCAGAATATAGTTTTGGCAATATCCATAACCATGAGCCTATGCAGGAAAGGAAATTATTACTGCAGAAGAAAGAATTAAGAAAGCTTGAAAACAAAATAAAAGAGAAAGGTTATACCATCGTGCCATTAAAAATATTTATCAGCGAAAAAGGTTTTGCTAAAATGGAAATTGGTTTAGGCAAAGGAAAAAAAGTTTATGATAAAAGAGAAACCATCAAAGCAAGAGAAACGGACAGAGAAGTGAAAAGGAAATACGGAATTTAAAAACTCATCATGATGACGCAGCGTTTGCATTGATAAACTTCCTCCATAAATATATCCTCCCTACATTTTACTATTAAAAAGGTTGCTCAGAATATAATTGGGTTATACGTGTTTGAATTTAATAAAAGCCAAGGTATAATGGTTTTTGATTACTTATTAATTGTAATGCAGGTAATTATCAAACTTTCGCAAAGCCAGCTAATTGGTACGATTGCCGCAATAGATTAGCTTTGGTTTCGGCAATATACGCGTTGGCTGCTATTAACAACCTTATAAATTAACAGATGAAAGAAGGTGATGACGGTTCAACAATTTTGGAAACATTTGACTATCAACAAGCAATTTCTAAAGCTCTTAATCCTAAACAAGTTGAGCTTTTGCAATTATTATATTCTTGTGATAATAAAAGTGCGACGGCAAAACAATTGGCTCAATTGTTAAGTCCACACAATCCTGCAATAATCATTGCAAATAGACAAATCGGTATGACAGGTAAAACAATTGCGAACTTTTTAGGAGGACTTGAAGTTGGAAATGTTTATCAAAACGATAATGGCGAGTTAGAAGGTGAAGCCTATGGTTGGTTTAATTTCATTAGTGATGGGTACTCACGGAAGACAGGATGGACATTATTACCAGAAATCCAAGAAGCATTAGAAAATTTAGGATTGGTAAACGATGGACTTTCTATCGAGGAAAGACTATCAACCGAAACACAACCATTCGACGAGCAACTATTTTTAAAGGAAAAGTAATTCAGGTTTTTGTCAACAAGTATGAAAGAAACCAAAGGGCACGAATTGAATGTATAGAAGCTCTTGGTGACAAATGTTATGCTTGTGGTTTTGACTTTGAACAAACTTATGGTGACATTGCAAAAGGATTTATTCATGTACATCATATCAGGCCACTTTCTGAAATTAAAGAAGAATATCAAGTTGACCCAAAGAAGGATTTGGTTCCCTTATGTCCTAACTGCCATGCGGTTGTTCATTTGACAAAACCAGAATTGACAATAACAGAACTTAAAGACAAATTAAAGAAAAACAGCAGCTTACATTAGGTTTGGCAATAGGCTGGCAGACGGAAGTACAATCAGCTACAACTCACTATCAGCAACAGTTCGGCAGAAGAATATAAATCAGCTTTTAATTGTTAACTTCCATCTGTAGTATCTTTACCCAGCGACAGTTCAGGCAGACGTTTTTAAAATGCCAGTTCATCGCC
>CAXSDW010000101.1:5865-12230 GCA_964236235.1 uncultured Chitinophagaceae bacterium | reverse complement strand
AAGTTTGCAATAAATGAAAGCGGAATACCTATACAAACAATTAAAATAATTGCATTAATAATCGCATTTACTGTATTAAATGTTCTTACAGGAACGTTTGATAACGGAACTACAACAAGATTCATCACAAGCCATATAAAAATTCCGTAAATAATACCTGTTTGAATTTTATTTCTTGAAAAAAAATTTATTTTAGGAAACAGCCAGAAGAAAAAAGCAGTGAATGCGAATGCAATAATATAGTGGAAAATCAGGCCGGATAAAATCGTCATATTTCCTCCTGAAAAAGCTTCTTTACCAAACACGCCACTTGCTACAAATTTTAAAACATCAAAGGGGTTTTTTCCACCGGTTTTAATAGAATAAAAAATCAACGCTGTCACAATATCTAAAGTGCCAACAATTAATCCTGCTTTTAGTATTTTTAAAAACATATTCTTCATCCTGCAAATCAATTAGGTTTTTTGTTTACAACACATTTGTAATGTCACTGCTTTAAAGCTAACACATCGCGACAATGCGTCCAAATCCAACCTCTTCAATTTAAAGTCTTCTATATTATTTCCGTATCCACATCTGTAAAAAAAAGGCCATCTCTTAGAGACAGCCCCTTTTAATTATGACAATTATAAATATTATTGTTTTATCACCTTTATTGTTTTATTGAAGTTTCCTTGCTTAATATTTAACAGGTAGATTCCTGCCTGGTAAGGGCTGGCGTCTATTTCAACAACTCCATTAGATTGGCGAACTGTTTTCGATAAAAGCTTTCTTCCATCTATACTGTAGAGGTCAATGTTTGTTGCCTGCTGGTTAGCCAGTGACAAGTATAACCTGAATTTAGAAGCAGAAGGATTAGGATACACTTCCGCAATATTTATGTTAGCGATTGCACCTGCATTTGGCGTTGCTGCAATTGCCCGGTCACTGTTAATTGCAGAAATTTCATCTTTACCACACTTAGCTTTTGTACTGAATTCTGCATCAAAGTGCGGAAATTCAAAATTATCCTGCCAGGTTATTATGGCAATATTTGGAAGGCCTGAAGATAATGGTATAGTACTAAAAGTTGTATTGCCCGACTGCGCTGTTATAGTACCACTTTGTTCTGAGCCCGGCACAAACCAGCTAACCTCCACAGGGAATGGATTCGTATTAAATATCTTCCAGTTGCGCACTGAAGAAGGATCATCAGAGCAAACAGCTTCTAATGTAAGATTGTTAAGATACGGCTGCGGGAACTTGACTTTACCTACTGCTTTCTGCGCATTTATAAAACCATTGCCGGTATTAAAATCAAATTTTTTATCAAAGCCCTCTGTATAAATATCATCCATATCACTTGCTGTATTCATTAATTCACCTTTTATCTGGTCAGGTGTGATTGTGTGTAATTTTTGCGCTTCTATCATTAAAGCAGCTACGCCTGCCGCATGCGGAGTGGCAGCAGATGTACCAAAAAAGTTGGGGTAATGATCTGCATCTTCACTAATATCCTGGTTGCTATAATAAGAGAATGAAACATTGCCTCCGTCAGGTGCAACAATGTTTGGTTTTTTACGTACCAGGGGCGCTATCCTGTTACCGTTAATATCAAAATAATTAGCTACTCCGCCTTCCGCTGAAAAGTAATTTACATAAGCTGTATCAAGCCCATAGGCCGGTGTATTTAAGTACCATACAGCGCCACAGGCAATTGCTCCTTCAGCTTTAGCGTGCCCTACCAATGTGGGAGCAAGAATGCCTGGTATAGCAGGATCTGTTAAATAAAACTGTGTATAATAATCATATAAATTATACTTTATACGGGTCGGGTTAGGTCCCGCATATTTTACGATAGTGAGGAAGAAAGTGTGATTAGCTGTGTTATTATCATAACCCATTATTTCTATCGGTTCACCGCTTGCAATATTATCGTGCGCTGCGTAAGCAACAATTTTTCCATCTATATCGGTAAGATAAATGTCAAAATCGGAAGTAGCACCCACACCACTTGCAGCAAATGAAGATTGATCCCATTGAAATGACATAAGAAGATTGCCGCCCTTTGGTACATAAAGAGGCTGAGAATAACGCGGCGCATCGCCATAAGCGCTAAAGTTATGTGCAGTACCATTTCCTTTGCCGAAAGGCTCCACATTTGAAGGACGGTATTTGCTTTCATATGAGCCAATACTAAAATTTCCGGCAGCAGAAAAATAAGTAACTCCTCTTTTTTTAGCAATATCAACTGATTGGGCAATTATCCCATCCTGGAAGAATGGCTCAGCAAAATAATATATATCATCACCAATTACTTTACAGCCTTTATCAGCAAGGGTTTGAATCCCGCGAGCAAAATCTGCCTGCCCGTAATAAGCGCTGTAAAAAGCAAGGGCTGCACCTGGAGCTACATCGTGCACAATTTCCATCATTTGGCGACCTTCATCAGTTCCACCTGAATCAAGTTCTTTAACTACCTGAACAGGTGTTGTATAACCAAATGGGTTTCCTGTGCCGGGAAGTTCACCGTGCTTTATTCCGCTAACAACGGTACGTAAGTTATCATAGCTATCTGATAAAATGCCCACTTTTACTCCTTTGCCCGTTACATGATATATTCTCCTGGCTATATCAGAACGCTGTGCCGTATCGCCCTGGCTTATTACCTGTTTAATCGTCGTGTTATTAGGTGACACAACATTGTTGTCGTGCTTAAGAGAACTTTTGTTTTTAACAGGTTGATGCATCGGCTTATAAGAAGGCATGGCAAAACGAATAGAAGTAGTTGCTTCCAGCTTTGGCAATGCACTGATGGGAATAAATCCGGAAATAACACGGCCATAGACACCTGTAATTGTAACACCAATTTTTTGAAGTTCCGCATTCGCTGCATCAATATTATTGTTTGCAGTAAAATCTACAAGTACTTTATCACCTCTTATCTGCATAAAATTTTGAAGTGCATCTGAAGAGGCTGCAGGCCGTGATGCCTGCGAATTTGGTTCAAACTTGTCGTGAAGGTTTTTTAATTCAGGACTAACTTTTGAGGAAGATTTTGGTACGCTTAATTGCTGTACATTTCCTTTCATTTGAGGATTTCCTTTTATTTGCGCATAGCTTACATTCAAAGAAAAAAATGCAATGGCACATCCGCAACTAAGGGTACGTAATAAATGTTTCATGTTTTGATATATATTTAATTAATGATAAAACCGCAATTAGAATAGGGGTGGCAGCGGCTTTTAATGGATGGGATTGATTGCAGAGACGTAAAAAAGCATTCAGCTTTAATGATTCAAGCTAATTACTTTTTTAATAACAAAAAAATATATCCGTGAAATTTTAAAAACATACGCTAATAAGAAGAGTGAATTATGTGCATAGGTTATAGATGCAGGGTTGCTCATTATACGGTTATTTATTTGGCAGGATAAGATAAAATTGAAGTGCTTACCTGTCATTTGTAAACCTATAATGTATAACAGATAAGTATCAAATATGCCACTACGAAACGGAACTCTTTATTACCGGATGCGCACACGTAAACTATCTGGCCTGTAGTTATATCCGGGCTTTATTAATGCGTGATAAAATTCAGGAATATTCTAACAACAGGCCGTTCACTCTTCCTTTGCCGCTATATGTACATCTGTCATTACCTGACTTGCCATTCGTTGTTTTCTTTCTTTAACATCCAGCCTAAAGCATAACCAATACAGCATCCCGGAGTATAAATAAATAGCCATCAGGACGAAAATCATTATCATGGGTTAATGATGTTTTTTAGTAATTGTATGCAGAGGTGCAATGAATTTAATTATAGTAAATGCATTTGGTATTAATAGTGCCTGTAAATTTGCAATACTACAAACCGGGTTATCGTGCTGGTGAAAATCAGTAAGGAAAGTCCGGACAGTATAGAGCAACACACCGGTTAACAGCCGGGTAGCTTTGCTTGTGGAAACATAAGCATGGTTAACAGAAAGTGCCACAGAAAATTACCTCACGCCGGTCATCTTCACTTGTGGAGATGGGAAGTGTGTAAGGGTGAAAACGTAAGGTAAGAGCTTACGAATGGTATTGGTAACAATGCTTTTGGGTAAACCTTGTGTACTGTAATGCCACGTATACCGGCGCTCCGATAGCTATCGGAAGAGGGCTGCTCGCCTGATGCCGGAGGGTAGGCAGCAAGATCACAACAGTAATGTTGTGGCAAGATAAATGATAACCATCCGAGGTGTAAACAGCGGTTACAGAATCCGGCTTACAGGTTTGTAGTTATTTAATTTAAGGGCATCTGTTAATCGCAGATGCTTTTCTTATTGTTATTATTATGCTGTTTGTTAATTGGTGCAAATAAAATTTAGGTGGCAGGTTATTTGCGCATTAAAATTTAATTACTATGCTATATGAAAAATACTTTTATGCTTAAAGTCCTTGTTGTTCTTTTTATTTTAATTAGTGTACATCATGCAGTTTCTTCTCAAAGCCTTGCCATTACTGCTTATACGGCAGGACTTACCTCGCCAATAGATATAAAGAACTGTGGTGATAACCGCTTATTTGTTGCTGAAAGAGCAGGCAGGATTAGGGTAATTAATGCAGACAGCTCTTTACGTGCAACACCATTTCTTGATATAACTTCAAAGATTCCATCATTAGCCGGTGAACAGGGATTACTGGGTTTTGCATTTAGCCCAACGTTTAAAACTGATGGAAAGTTTTATGTGAATTATGTAGGTCTTGTAAATGATACAGTAACCAGTTTTATTGAAGAGTATAAAGTAAGCGCTTCAGACTCTAATGTTGCAGATGTTTCTTCAGCATTGACGATATTAACACAACCACAACCTGCCGGCTTAACTAATCATAAAGGAGGCAATATGATGTTTGGCAAAGATGGCTATTTATATATTTCATTTGGTGATGGCGGAGGTGCCGGTGATCCGTTTGGTAATGGTCAGAATAAAAAAACATTTCTTGCTAAAATATTACGGATTGATGTAAGCAATTCATCTGCGGCTCAGCCTTATGTGATACCTCCGTCTAATCCGTTTTATAATGATGCTACTGCAGGTATAAAAAAAGAAATATGGGCATATGGGGTAAGAAATCCTTTCCGTTGCAGTATAGACAGGTTAACCGGTGATGCATGGATAGCTGATGTAGGACAGGATAGCATTGAAGAGATAGATCTGCAAAAATATGGCTCACCCTTCAATCCAAATTTCGGATGGAATATAATGGAAGGCACTGCCTGTTACAATCCAAAAACAGGTTGCAATACCGCAGGTTTAAGGCTTCCGATATATGAATATAATCATACTATCGGCCACTCAATTATTGGTGGTTATTTGTATAGAAGTGCGCAATCAAAAGCATTATTCGGAATGTACTTATATGCTGATTATGTACAAAAATGGATTGATGCATTGAGAGAGAATAATGGTGCAGCTACTCTTCCTGTTACCCGCTTATTAAACGGGTCACAGGTGCAGGGCAATCCTATTTCATTTGGCGAAGACAGGTATGGTGATTTGTACATTTTATTTAATGGCAATGGTACTGTTTATAAAATATCAGACACCAGTTATCTGCGTAAGCCCAAAGCGTATTTTACACCAGTACAAAATGGAGGAGGATATATTTTACAGGGATTACAAGGATCTAATTTAACCTATGCCTGGCTTAAAGATGGTATCGCAATTCCCGGTGCATCAAGCCCTGATTATATTCCACAGGCTGCAGGAATATATCGTTTAGCGGTTACTAATAATCTTATGCTCAGTGATACTTCGGATGCTTTTGTTTTCGGCGCTTTGCCTGCCGGGTTAAAAGATTTTACTGCAAGAAGAATGAATAATGCAGCTGTACAATTACAGTGGACTATCGCTCCTGACCCGGACATAAAAGGTTATACAATTCAAAGATTATCCGGTATGCAACCTGCATTTACAAGTATTGCATTTGTGCCTGTAATAGGCAGTAACAGTACATCACAGGGTGATAAAAATTATATCTTCATTGATTCATCTGCAGATAATAATGCCCGTATATTTTACCGCTTGCAAATACAAAGTAAAGATGGTTCAATAACTTACTCCGATATAAGAAGCATAGATGGGCGCAATGTGAATGCAAGATTTAGTATTTATCCAAACCCGGCAAAGAGCCGTGTATCCATATATTTAAGTAAATACACCGGGCCTGTAGAAATTATTGGGTATGATTATATGGGCAGGAAAGTAATGCAACAGCAACTGACCCAACAATTAAGCATTATGTCGCTCCGCGGATTAAAAGGCGTTTATACAATTTCAATTATAAACAATGCAAACCAAAATATTGGCAGAACAAAATTGGTAATACAATAAATGCCGGTA
>CAXSDW010000101.1:0-5765 GCA_964236235.1 uncultured Chitinophagaceae bacterium | reverse complement strand
CATTTTGAGAATTGTGATTTGTACTTGTAGCTGTGTCTGCAGATGTTGTAGAATCTTTACATGAAGTTAAAAAGCCACACAATACGATTGCTGATAAACAAAAGATTTTTTTCATTTTAAATTTTGGTTAATATTTGATTGATAATTTAAGGCGTTTTAAAGGATATAAACCGCCGTCGGGCGCTTCTTAAAAGGAGTGAGTATTAATGGAGGAGATAAACCATAATGCATAATATATTCACAATCTTATAATTTTTGCGGATCAGGAACCAGTTGAGCTGCAAGATGAAAACATTATTTTTCATTTCAAAAAAAATATATTTTCTAAAGTATGATACTTGTTAATTTAAACAGTATATGGAGGTTTTCGTTTTAAGATTTATTACTATTTTTAATGTTGATAATATTCGTTAACACTTATGTCACTCAGCCAAAAATTTCTTTCTGAATTACAAGTTGAAGCTGCCAATACTAAAAAGGTATTGGAGAGAGTTCCTACAGATCAGTTTAGCTGGAAGCCACATGAAAAGTCATATTCTCTCGGCCGGCTTGCAGCGCATGTTGCAGAGCTTACATCATGGGTAGCATATATAATAAATGCTGATGAACTGGATTTTGCTACAATGAATTATATGCCACCGAAAGTTGCTGATTCATCTGAGCTTATGTTGTTTTTTGAAGACCAGATTTCAAAAGCAAAAGCAGTTTTACAACAACCAATAACAGATGAAGATTTGCTTAAGAACTGGACGTTAAGAAAAGGCGATAAAGTATTTATGACCTTGCCAAAAGTTACTGTGTTACGATCAATGGTATTTAATCATATCATTCATCACAGGGCGCAACTTGGTGTTTATTTGAGGTTACTTGATATACCTTTGCCTTCTATTTATGGTCCCACTGCCGACGAACCGGCAATGTAATTATACAAGATTATGGAAACACCTTATACTATTCCTTCTGGAACAAGAATCGGTCATGTACATTTAAAAGTGTCGGATCTTAAAAGGTCGCTTGCATTCTATTGCGACATACTTGGGTTTGAACTTATAACGATGTCAGGCAATGATGCTGCTTTTATTTCTGCGGGAGGTTATCATCATCATATTGGTTTAAATACATGGTACAGTAAAAATGCACCGCCGGCACCAATCAGAAGTGCAGGATTATTTCATATAGCCATTGTATACCCTGAAAGGAAAGATCTTGCCGTTGCTTTCAAACGCGTGCTGGATGCAGGTTATCCGGTTACAGGTTCTGCAGATCATGGCGTATCTGAAGCCATTTACTTAAATGATCCTGATCAAAACGGCGTTGAGCTATACTGGGACAGGCCCAGGGATAAATGGCCGCATAAGGCAGATGGCTCCATTGATATTTATACGGAGGCTTTAGATATGGATGACCTGTTTAAAGAACTGAGATAATTGCTAATCCATTTTATCTTCTCCTCTTTCTCCGTTCTTTATAATATCTCCTGATCTGCCAACAACAGTTGTAACCATTGTTCTCCAGTCATCTTTTTTTCTTAAAAGGAATTCCAGATCCATACTAAAATGCTTGAATTCCTCTTTTTGCGCATTCTTCATAATAGCTTTGGCATCAGCATCCTTTTCTACACTTATTCTTTGCTCATACCAGTTAATGGCTTCTGCTTCTTCAATTAAAGATTGTATCATTCTGGCAAATGTTCTGGTTTCCTGAGATAACTCTGATGGGGGTTCATGATATTGTTCTGTAGCCATAATTATGTTTGATGTATGAAAATTATTTTTCGAAAATTACAACAAACAATTATTTTTTCTTTCAAATTTTTTAAAGAATATCAGTAAATATTATTGTCAATTTAAAAATTGTTAGCTATCATAAAAGACTTCGCATTGTTTTGTTTCCTGCAAAATAAAAATGTTAATAAAAAGTTTTATAAAAGAATGAACATTCATTTATCTTCGTCGCAGAATGAGAGTAAGAGATGAACATAAAGAACAAAGCATAAGGGAAAAAGCCCTGAAAATGATTGTGAAACAAGGCCTGGATGGATTTAGTATGCAAAAGCTGGCAAAAGCTGCCAATATTTCGCCGGCCACCATATACATCTATTTTAAAGATAAAGAAGATCTTGTTGCACAATTATGCAGGGATGCAGGCGAGAAAATGTTGGACATTACTTTAAAAAATTTTGATCCATCCATGAGCTTTAGTGAAGGTCTGCGGATTCAATGGGTTAACAGGGCAAAATATTGCATGAAATACCCTGACCAAATGCATTTTTTGGAGCAACTGCGCCATTCGCCTTATGGTGGAAAGTTATCAGAAATTATGGGCACTAAATTCAAGGAAGTAATGGGCAATTTTGTTACCAATGCAATTAAGAAAAAAGAACTTGTAAAAGTATCTGTTGAAGTTTACTGGTCAATTGCATTTGCACCGCTTTACAATCTTGTAAACTTTCATATGATGGGAAAAAGCGTAGGAGGAAAAAGATTTGTTTTATCTGATAAAATAATGAAAGAAACTTTTGAGCTTGTATTGAAAGCTTTGAAGCCATAGTATTTAAGCGAATGAATGTTCATTTATTATTCCTGGCCCAAAACTGTTTCATTCCATAAAATGACTAACGTTATGAATGTTCTGATCTTTAAAACAAATATCAGGTTAAAGAAAGACCTTGAAAGAATAAGACCTGTTTTATCTGCTTATGAATCTATTATAAAGTGGAATGTAGACAGGCACGATATAGATAAAGTTCTTCGTATAGAATCTACATCTGATGATCCCTTAGAAATCATTAAAACAATTGAAAAAGCCGGTTTTCATTGTGAAGAGCTTCAGGATTAATTAACCAATCAACAATACCAAATGGCAAACAATAATCAACCTGCTATCAAAAAATTTACCTCTTACGAAGTGATAGTAATTACATTACTTGCGCTTACACAATTCACTGTAGTGCTGGATTTTATGGTAATGTCACCATTAGGTGATATGCTTATGAAGTCAATGAATCTTAAAACATCCCAGTTTGGCTTTGCTGTATCGAGCTATGCATTCAGTGCAGGAATATCCGGCCTTCTTACAGCAGGCTTTGCTGATAAATTTGACAGAAAAAAATTACTTATCTTTTTTTATACCGGTTTCATTCTCGGCACATTTCTTTGCAGCATCACCACATCTTATCCCATGCTTATAGCTGCACGTATAATAACAGGTTTATTTGGGGGAGTTATTGGCTCTGTTTCCCTGGCTATAGTCGCTGATCTCTTTGTGATTGAACAACGTGGACGTGTAATGGGTTTTATGCAAATGGGTTTTGGCGCAAGCCAGGTATTGGGCATCCCCATTGGGCTGTACATTGCAAATGCATGGGGCTGGCAGTCACCTTTTTTAATGATAGCTGGGTTCTCACTAATTATATTCACTGCTATCATCATAAAACTGCAGCCGGTTAATAAACACTTAAAACTGCAAAAAGATAGTAATGCATTTACCCACCTTATGCATACTATTCTCAAGCGTAACTACCGCATTGGCTTTTTGGCCACAGCTATGCTCTCAATGGGAGGTTTTATGATGATGCCCTGGGGCAGTGCATTTGCCATTAATAATCTCCATGTTACACAGCATCAGTTGCCTATGCTGTTCATGGTTTCAGGCGTTAGCTCGTTAATAATAATGCCGCTTATCGGCAGGCTCAGTGACAAAATAGATAAGTTTAAGCTCTTTACAATCGCATCTGTATGGATGATGATAATGGTAATAATTTATACTAATCTTACACCTGTGCCATTAGCGTTGGTTCTTATAATGAACGTGTTTTTTATGATGGGTATCATGAGCCGTATGGTGCCTGCACTTGCATTAACATCAGCGCTGCCCGGCATGGCAGATCGTGGTGCGTTCATGAGTATTAATTCATCCTTGCAGCAAATTGCAGGCGGGTTTGCAGCGGCACTTGGCGGAATGATAGTAGTTCAAAAAACTAAATTTAGTCCGTTAGAGCATTACAATACTTTGGGATATATAATAGTGGCGCTTTCTTTCATAAGTATTCTTATGGTGTACAGGGTAAGTAAGCTCATAAAAACTCGGGAACAAGCAAAAGCCGAAACTACGAAATCATCATTGACGGTATTAGAGTAAATGATATTCCAGTCACGTGCCTAAATTATTTACATCAATAAACAAGCTAGTTAGCGCACTATATTTCAAATTGATTTTCTTAAATTGATTAATATTTTTCTGCAAACAAACCATGTGTTTATCCTTATTAATTTGCGGAAATTAAAAGAGAAAGATTTTAAATTTCTTTTAATATCTATGATCCGGCCTATGTATTTTAATCCTGCTTTACAGTAAAACTTTTTGTGGCAATTACTTAATTTTGCATGATGTTGCTTCGCACATCATGCAAAAATAAATCTGTGTTGCGCCGTTAATGATTATAAACGTAACTATGATAAGCTAACCTTGGTGCCCGTTTTTATTGCAGAATAAATAGCATCAATAATCTTTAGATCTTTCAGCGCTTCTTCACCATCAACAGGTATTACTGGTTGTTCGCCTGCCAGCAGAATACCTGCCATATGTTCCATTTGTACCGTTTGGTGCGTTACATGTGGCTGTGTTAATTCGCCTTTATTTGTGCGGCCTTTTATCGGGCCATAATTGGTTGCAGGTTGCAGTTCTGCAAATCCATTTTCAGCGTTAAGAAAAAAGCGATCAAGGTTGCTCATATTATAAGTTGATAAACAGGATGCAATTACACCGCTGGGGAAGCCAAGCTGAAATTCAATGGTTTCGTCCACACCTTCTTTGAATTTTTCAGGGTCAGTTTTGGTTTCCTCTGCAGTAACCCAAAGTGGTTCTTCGCCTGTCATATATCGGGAGCCATTGATGGCATAAATACCAATATCCATCAAAGAGCCGCCACCAGCAAGCTCTTTATTCAACCGCCATTGTTTGGGATCGCCAATCTTGAAGCCGCATAATCCCTGGAAGAATAAAATTTTACCAAACTCTCCTGCTTTTCTCATCCTAATAATTTCCAGGGTCTTTGGCTCAAAATGCATTCTGTAGCCAACCAGCAGCTTTACATTCGCTGCCTTACAGGCGTCAATCATTTCCTTTCCCTGCTGCGCATTTAATGCCATTGGTTTTTCACAAATAACATGCTTGCCGGCTTTTGCTACTCTTATTACCTGGTCGTGATGCAGCGCATTAGGCGTAATAACGTACACTGCATCAATATCAGGATTGTTTTTTATGAGATCGAAATTTTCATAATTGTAACAGTTCTTCGCAGGTATGCTATACTTGCCCTGCCAGTCTTGTAGTTTATACGGAGTGCCGCTGATAGCACCAACTAATTTCGCTTTTTTACAGTCTTTCATTGCCTCTGCAACCCTTGTTCCATAACTGCCTAAGCCCATTATAGCCACTCGTAATACAGGACCATCATAAGATTTGTTATTAGCGTTTTTATTACTGGTTAAGCCACATCGGGGTAAAAGAGTTAAAGCTATAGTGGATGCTGTAAGCTTTTGTAAAAAGTCACGACGTGAATTCATAACAGGATGTTTTGTTGTGTTAATGCTAAGGATTAAATAAAACTATGAAATGTGCAAGATATTTAATAAACATACCTGGCGTTTACGATTGTATAAATAAAATAGTATTAGAAAATTATCTCAAAATACATTTATAGCTTCACCTGCTTCTGCTGATTGAAGAATGTTCTTAATTCGCCTTTTCAGGAGATTCTACAT
>CAXSDW010000100.1:0-12382 GCA_964236235.1 uncultured Chitinophagaceae bacterium | reverse complement strand
TGCTGTTTTATCGCCTTTTTTACTTTTCAAAATGTCAATCATGAACATTTGAATCATCATTTACAATCTTTTCATCGGCATCATCCTCGCCAGTATTTGCGCTCAATGTTAAATTTGTTTCCTTTAAAAGATCATTGAAAGTAAGTTGTATATTAAAATCCGCAGAACCGTTAATTCTTTGCCGATGCTTTTGTGCTCTTTCCAGGTTTCTTTTCTGCACAGTTAGCGCATGTTCTATCACTGAACGAATCTTATCTCCATCAAGAGTTAAATCAATAGTTGGGATTTGTTTTAATTTTTCTAACCTTCTGTTTAATTCCTGCTCAAGGTTGAGCCAGTCAGATGCTGTTGAGTAATTTGCGCTTTCAATATCACTTTTTAATTTATCAATATCCTGTGGAAATTTCTCAAGTATGGCAAGATCTTTTAAATCAATTTTAGACGAAAAAAACGAATTACCTCCCGCAGGCAAAGACGGAAATGATTTTACGCCGCCGGGCAATAAAATACTTTGCTCATTTGCTGCACCAGCGGGTACAGCATTTTTTCTTTTACGGTCTTTAAAGCTAAAAGCGTCAACGTTTTGCTGCTTTTTTTCAGTTTCTGTTTTGGTAGTAATTCTTACAAAAGCACTACTCTTAAATATTTGCGATTGCAGTAAAAATGATTTTTTTTCTTTAGTTATATATTTTGAAACATCTTTTGTTTTATTTACAGGCGCTTTTGTTGTCATTGTACTTTCTGCAGGTAAGCGGCTAAAACTTTCATTTGATTTTTTTGCAGAGAAAAATGTGGCCACCAAATAAATAAGCGTGGTGGTGAAAATTAATGCTAATAAACGCTGTGCGTAATTGTAACGGCCGGCACTGCTATTAATTTCCATAATTCGCTTTATTCTTGATAGCAATAAATTTTTGCCCGATGTTGCTGTTAAAGCTAACCGGAAATTACTGCTCCTCAACTTTTCTAACGATAGCAAAGCCGATGCATAAGAATAACGATCATACTGGTATTGAAGCACAAAATCGTCGCAACAGTTTTCTCTTTCCTTTTTTATTATTTTGCTCATTAAAACAACAAATGGATTAAAAAAAAGAATTGTCTCTATGAAAGCGATAATCAGATTAAGTAAATAATCGTTTCGTTTTATGTGTGATAATTCATGTAATATAATCGCTTCAAGCTGGCAGGTTGTCAATTGGTTCAGGGAAGCTATAGGGATTAATATTACAGGTTTAAAAAATCCTATTGTAGCAGGAACGTCAACATATTTTGAAAACCACAATTTTATATTTTTTGTTATATACATGTGGCGGGCTATCCTTTCAGTAAACACTTTCCATTCTGCTGAAGGTGTTTCAAGTCCATTATAGCGGATAAAATTTATACTGCTATATGATTTAAAAAGTTTTACTATTAATATCAATAAAAAAATAAGGTAAGCCAATGACAAATACGGCAAACTATTTATCAAGGCTGAGAGGAAATCCTGTAAATTAATATCATGTGAAATGAAAATGAATTGAGAAGAAGCAGTAATTTTTTCAGCGTCAGTTGTAAGATTATTTTGCAGAGAAGTAAGTTTACCTGCAAAAGTTACTATGAACCATACAAAACCTGCGAATAAACAAAGAGTGCTTAAATTGGTTTTTAATTTTGCAGAAGCATTATTATAAATGCTGACAATAATATGATACAACAGCCATAATACACCGCATTGCCATATATTATTTGCAATAGCCCATCCCAGCGATTGTAACAAAGCGGAATGTTGAAACTGAACCATACCTTATAGTTTTTTAAGGTTGTCTAAATATTTTTGTATTTCTTCCAATTCAACTTTAGATGATTTTTGATTGCCGAGTGCCTGCAATACCAATTGCGTTGATGAGCCTGCGAATAATGTATTAATTATCTTATCTAAAAACTGTTTTTGTGTTCGTTGCTTACTTATTGCAGGTTCGTAAATGTGCGTTTTTTTGCTGTCGTCTCTTTTTACTAAACCTTTTTCATACATTATTTGCATGAGTTTTAAAGTTGTTGTATATCCTGATTCTTTTGTTTTAGATAATTCAGCGTGTACTTCACGAACTGTAGCAGATTCTTTGCTCCAGAGAATTTTTAATATATCCAGCTCGCTTTCCGTGGGCTTCAGGTTTTTTATAATTGTCATAGTTACGATTTTGTTCGTATAACTAAATTACGATTTACTTCGTAAGATCAAAATATTTTTTATAACCTGGGTAAAAAGGATGGATGCCTTATAACTTAGTTCCGCTAATAGGAGCGGAGGCTCATAATATTTGTTCAGACATCATATTAAAAAACGTAAGCTGTATGCTGCATTAATTTATAGTAAGTCTGATAATCTTGTTGACGCTTATTGCATAGCCAATCTTATCTGTCGGAAATGAAACCGATTGAATTGGCCCAATGTCTTCAATATCTGCACTTCCATTCCACGAAAGACCTCCGTTATTTGTACAATAAATTGAACCATAAGAATGTCCAAAATCACCACCTGAATAATTTCCTCTGCCGAAGGCAAATCCAATATTTCTATCTAAAAAATGTATTGCAAAAATATCAAGCGGTGAATTAAGTAATACAGACCAGGAATTCCCCGTATCAACTGATTTTATTATTTTGCCTTGACCGGAAACGTAAATTGAACCGTTTGATGCTGATAAAGAGTAATAACCAAAATTTTTATGAGGACTTGTGATTTCCCATGTTACTCCGCCGTTTTCAGTTCTTAGTATTTTGTCAAATAAACAGGTTATATAACCATGCAGCGCATCCACAAATAAAATTTGCATCATTTTTCCTCCAAGATCATTTATTTTATATTCGCTCCATGTTTGTCCTCCGTCAACTGTTTTAAAAATCACATTATCTCCTGCACAAAAGCCTATCGAGTTATCAAAAAAGTAAATTGAAGAGATTTCAATTTTATCCGATGGAGTAAAAACTTTTCTCCAGGTTTGTCCGCCGTTTAATGTTTCTAAAATAAAACCACCGTAAGGAATGCAGCCAGTGCCACCACAGGAATTTTCTCCTCCAACGGCAAAGCCCTTTAAAGCATCTAAAAAGAAAAGAGCACGGATTGGAACTGACACTGTTGAATTTAAAGCTATCCAGCTTTTGGCCGAATCACTGGTTTTATATATTCCCCCATTTGCACCCGCAACAAATCCATCTTTACCATTTATGAAAAAAGTTGATTGAAGGCCTTCTGAAATATTTGTTGCAATGAAAGTTGTTTGAAGGCAATTAACCGAAAGATTTTTTGTACCGTTTCGATTGTCTTTGCGGCAAGCTGGTATAAAGACAATGAGTATTAAAAACCGGAGTAAGTGTTTCATTAAATCTTTTATACTTTGACATCTGTAATCTTTAGAACGTTGCACCATTGTTACAACGATTAGGTATTCGGCAGGGTAGATTTTTATTATCACCTGGAAACTGAAACTGAAAACATATAAAAAAAGGTATTCAATAGCAAATACATTATTCTGGAGAGTGTTGCTAATATTAAGTTGTAGCTTATTGTTATTCCTTAAGGCAGCCTTTTGGCAAACCTATTGTTACAACAGTTTCTTTAAAATTGTCCTGTAATTAATGCCTTGAGTCCGCTTGCAGCATTTCAAAATTTGTTTCTAAATTTTTCTTTGCTTTTGTGCAGGTAAGTGTCTGCAAATTCTTGTGTTGCTTCTTTGGTTGTTTCAAAAATATTTAACTCGTTAAATTTAAAAACAGCGTTGAATTTATAAAGTCACTTCAGGCAATTATCGTCTGCATTAATTGTGCCGTGTCCATTCTAAGTTGGTAAGGTGAAAAAATATTGTAAAGTAGTGAATTAAACAGTATGTAATTGTTTTCCCCAACCGTAAACATTTCAATATTCCACAAATAGCGGAACACTGTTTCCACGCAGAAGTTGAAATAAAAATAGCAGCAGCATAGGTATTATAAACATCATATGAAAATGTAAATAATGTCCATAAAATTTGGAAGCTTAAAGTTTTACGTCCGTAGATTACTTCGTTATTTTCATTTTTAAAAAAAAGAGTGTCGGTATTTAAGTCCTGCTACAAACCCGGTTTACCAAATCACTATCCGTTTATTGTCAGGGCGCCACATTTTATCGCCTTGTTTTACGTTAAACGCATTGTAAAAAGCGGCAATATTGGATAAAGGGCCATTCACACAATAGCGGTAATAACAAGCAATGATTTTCTCATGATGTTTATTTGGTAGAGGATAAAATATTAATGAAGTTAGCAAACTGAAAAATTTTATTCTTGAATAATTAATTTTCTATCAGGAGGCCGGAAATACCACGACAAAATAATAAAAACAGTTTGCATAAATGGTCCAAGAATTTCTTTAATGCCATAATTGCCACATGCAAAATGTGAAACAAGTGCTCCTGTCATAGCAAAAAAGAAACCTGCGTAAGCCCATTCTTTAATAAGTTTAAATCGAGGAATTAAAATAGCTATAACTCCAAGAATTTTCCAAATGCCAAGTAAGGTTAAAAAATAAAGTGGATAACCCAATGGAATTATAATGTCAACCCACGCTTTTACTCTAAACACCGCTGCAATTCCGCTTTGCAACATACCAAAAGCCAATAAACTTGTGGCTACCCAATAAATAATTTTATTTCTCTTTGTCATGATGTGTCATTTTAATTTGATTGCGATTTCCTGTAATCGGTTATGTGCCATATTTATGCCTTGTGCAAATGGTAATTTCAACATTTGGTCCCGGAGTGCGACGGTTTCAAAAATTGTGTGGATGTTTAATTTACTTGTGTCGCCTGTTATTTTTTCAAATTCATAAATCTCAAGCTGAACGCCAAAAGGTGCGTTCTCCATTTCAAATGTTCGTGTGATTTTTTTGTGTGGGGTAAACTCGTGTATTGTTCCATTTGCCCGAAATACTACAATCCCTTCATGTGAAGTTTCAAATTGATAGCTGCCGTGTTTTTTACTTTCCAGCTTCAACACTTTTGTTCCCATCCATTGCTCAACAATTTCTGGTTCTACATAAGCCTTAAAAAGTAATTCTAAAGGCAAATCAAATTCCCTTGTGATTATTAATTCCTGTTGGCCGTCTTCGGCATTGATTTTTGTTTTCTGTTCCATAGCATTTTATTTTTTTGATTTGTATTTTTTCATTATTTCTTCCAATTTGTTAAACCTGTCGTCCCACATTTTGCGGAAAGGCTCAATGAAGTCGGCTACTTCTTTCATTTTTTTTGCATTGATGTGATAATAAATTTCTCTGCCGTTTTGCGCTTGTTCAAGCAATTCGCACGCTGTAAGTATTTGTAAGTGTTTTGAAACTGTAGGTCTTGCGGTGTCAAAGTTTGATGCTATAGCACCCGCTGTCAAGGATTGAGAGGCAACCAACAGAAGTATAGCCCTTCTTGTTGGGTCTGCTATGGCCTGGAATACGTCTCTTCTTAAATTCATTGCGTAGCTATTTGACTACAAATATAAATGTAGTTATTTGACTACGCAAAAATTTTTACGATTTTTTTCGAAGATAGATTATCAAGTATGTTGTCGGAATGTTTTGGGTGTCGCGATTGCATTTTAATGCCCTTATCCCCACCCGACATTCTTCAATCATAATTTATCCTTTAAAATGTGTAAGTATCTTAAATTCATCTTCTCCTGTTTCATAAAACTTTGCTGCTGAAAATCTTTACTGACACCTTATAAAATTAAGGGAAGAATCTTTAATTCAATGTCTCTGCCGGCATCGGGGTTTCATTTCCAAATTTATTAAAATCGATTGGTTTTAAGTAGTGGAAATGTAAACCCCGCCGGGAAGGAAAAACCTTCGCCTTGTCACGAAAGTTCATTATTTATTTAAAGATTAATATTTACCTATGTTTAAAAGAACGCCAATTCTTTTTGGTTTGGCCTTCATGTGTGCTCTGCTGCAAGCTACGAAGAGAGGCACGGGCCAGGGATGAAATTACTGTCGATGGCCCCAACGTTCAGTACTGCTATTCCAAATATTTTTGCAGTCAGCAGGCTTTGCTGTCACCGTTTTTTATGGCATACCCAACTCTAATAAATACAACAGAAAGTACAGCAAATAAAGCTATTAGTGAAATACTGTTTATTAAGACTTTTGATAAACCAAGATTTCCCACGTTAACAAAAGGGTAAGGATAGAAATTTGAAAACCTTCCCCTGATTAAAATGTATGCCAGGTAAATTAATGGATATAGTAACCATTTTGGTATTTGCTTATAGGTCACCAATGATTTTTTTTCATACAAATACCAGTAAATAATTACCATGATTGGTATTATAGTGTGAAGCAATTCGTCTACAATCATTTGAAGCCCTGCAGGCTGCCAAACATGACGTAAAAGAATTTGATAAACAAGTCCGACAATAGTAATGTAAACAGTAATTGCTGTTAAGGTACCCGGCTTACCTGTGATTGCCGGAAAACTATTTTTGATTTTAAATATGCTCAATGTAAAATAAATCGCGACAAGCAAATTTGTCAAAATTGTGAAAAAGCTAAGAAAGCGGATTGTCATTTCACTAATTGAAGTAACCCGATTTTCAATCATTAAATAATATTGAGTCAATACAGCAAACCAAACAATTATGGCAAAAATTATTGATAAAGATCTTTTCATATAGAGATGTCGTTTAAGTTCATGGCCAACGCTACATTTCTGTTATAAGACATCAGGCATTACTACATAACCATTTATTTTATGGCCCTTTGATTCCTAAAAGATCAAACTATTATAAATTATATCCTATCCTCCTGTTTTATATTAGTGGTAGTCAATTATACAAGTGAAGGTGGTAAAGAAAGTACCATCATCATAAGGAATAGTTTGTAATAAAGGCATCTATAAAAATAATAAACTTACATCCATTAGTTTTTCCATTTCCAATTTATTATCTCAGGCATATCAATGCCATTTTTCCTGATATAATTTTTATGCTCAATTAGTTTATCCTGCATTTCCTGTTTCAGATAAGCGGTCTTATCTTTTAATTGCGGTAGCCTGTCAATGGTATCCTGCACCAGGTGAAAGCGATCCATATCATTCAGCACCGTCATATCAAAAGGCGTGGTGATAGTGCCTTCCTCTTTGTAACCTCTTACATGAATATTGTTATGATTATTGCGCCGGTATGTAAGCCGGTGTATCAGCCATGGATAGCCGTGAAATGCAAAGATCACCGGTTTATCTTTTGTAAATAATGTATCAAAATCAGCATCACTTAAGCCATGCGGATGCTCGGTTTCGGGTTGCAGCTTCATAAGGTCAACTACGTTTACCACCCTTACTTTCAGATCAGGTATTTTTTCGCGGAGAATAGAAACTGCAGCCAGCGTTTCCAACGAAGGCACATCACCTGCACAAGCCATCACCACATCAGGCTCTATATCTTTATCATTACTTGCCCATGTCCATATCCCAATTCCTTTGGTACAATGCACTACAGCTTCATCTATAGTAAGCCATTGTGGTGCAGGGTGCTTGCCTGCCACCACCACATTTACATATTGCCTGCTGCGGAAACAATGATCCATCACCGATAAAAGACAATTTGCATCCGGCGGCAAATACACGCGAACTACTTCCGCTTTTTTATTTACAACATGATCTATAAAACCAGGATCCTGGTGGGTGAATCCATTATGATCCTGCCGCCACACATGCGATGCGAGCAATATATTTAAAGAAGATATTTTTCTGCGCCAGGGAATGCCTAAAGTTACTTTCAGCCATTTGGCGTGCTGGTTAAACATGGAATCAATGATATGTATAAAGGCTTCATAACAATTAAATAATCCGTGCCTTCCTGTTAGGAGGTAACCTTCCAGCCAGCCTTCACACTGGTGCTCACTCAGCATTTCCATTACACGTCCTTCTTTTTGCAGAAATTCATCATTATAAATTGTTTCCGCATCCCACTGGCGATTGGTGGCTTCAAATACAAAATTCAATTTGTTTGACAGTGTTTCATCAGGCCCAAATAGCCGGAAGTTTTTTTGGTCTGAATTCTCTTTAATAATATCTCTTATAAATTTTCCCAACACCAAAGTATCGCCCGGCCCCATATCACCACGCGGAATTTCAATTCCATAATTTTTAAAATCGGGCATGCAAAGATTGTGAAGCAACAAGCCGCCATTAGCATGTGGGTTATCGCCCATACGGCGTTTACCCGTGGGCGATAGTTCCGCTAATTCATTTATGAAGCGGCCCTTTTCGTCAAAGAGCTCTTCAGGCTTATAGCTTCTCAGCCAGTCTTCCAGTTGCTTCAAATGGGCAGGGTTTGTTGCCGGGTCAGTGATAGGAACCTGGTGTGCACGAAAGGTTCCTTCAATCTGTAAGCCATCCACAAACTTAGGCCCCGTCCAGCCTTTGGGCGATTTAAAAATAATTATAGGCCAGCGGGGGCGTTCATAATCGTTGTTTTTAACAGCATTAATTTTTATTTCCTTTATCTCCTTTATTACAATATCCAGCAGCTTCGCCATTTCATGATGCATGCGTATTGGGTCATCTCCTTCAATAATATAGGGTTTCCACCCGTAGCCCTGAAACAAATGGTCAAGCTCCTGGTGCCCGATTCTTGCGAGCACCGTTGGGTTGGCAATTTTATATCCATTCAAATGTAAAATAGGAAGCACTACGCCATCTGTTACGGGATTTAAAAACTTATTGGAATGCCATGCAGTTGCTAATGGCCCCGTCTCAGCTTCACCATCACCCACCACGCAGGCAACAGTTAACTCAGGATTATCAAACACCGCCCCAAAAGCGTGACTGAGCGAATACCCAAGCTCACCCCCTTCATGTATGGAGCCGGGGCATTCAGGAGAAACGTGGCTGGGAATACCACCCGGAAAAGAAAATTGTGTAAACAGTTTTTTTAACCCTTCTTCATCCTGGCTAATGTTTGGATAATATTCAGTGTAGGTTCCTTCGAGGTACACATTGCCAACTATTGCAGGGCCACCGTGGCCAGGCCCTGAAATATAAATCATGTCCAGGTCATACTTTTTTATAATCCTGTTGAGATGCACATAAATAAAATTTTGCCCCGGCGTGGTTCCCCAGTGGCCCAGCAACATATTTTTTATATGCTCCGCCTTCAATGGCTCTTTCAGCAGCGGGTTATCATGTAAATAAATTTGCCCTACCGAAAGATAGTTAGCTGCCCGCCAGTAGGCATTCATCTTATGCAAAAGTTCTTGCGATATTTCTTCGGTTGGTGTATCGGAGATCTGTGTTTCCATTAATTAATTATTTTTATTGATCAGTATTTTTCCTTCTAATAAAGTAAATCTTTTGGGGCTATCATCTATGTTTCTTTATTCAGCTACAGTCCGGGCTATCCGCTGCAAGTCCGGCACAAAGCCAATTCACAACACCCTCACCGGGCTTTCCACTTCTATCCCGCAGCCTTTCAGCTATAATTCCTCACCCCAACCCCTCTCCGCAGGCGGAGAGGGACGAGATGGATAACTATAATATAACTTTAGAGTGGTACATTAATCGGCTAATATTTTCACGATTTATTGCCATATTTCATATACAATTCTGTTGCACTCTTTGCGATTATTATTTCTTCATTTGTTGTTATTACATACACTTTTACTTTGCTCTTCGTTGTTGAAATAATTGTTGCATTCTTTTTATTTTTTTCTTCATCTATTTCAATGTTTAAATAATCAAATCCTTTGCAAATGCGTGAACGGATTTCCGGTGCGTTCTCTCCAATGCCCCCGGAAAACACCAATGTATCCAATCCATTTAATACAGCAACAAATGCGCCTATCCATTTTTTTACCTGGTAACAAAATAAATCTACCGCTTCTGCGGCTCTTATATCTGAGCTTTGTTTCTGCAACAAATCCTGCATATCGGAACTGATTTCGGAAATGCCCAGCAAGCCGGCTTCATGATTTATTAAATGATTGAATTGTTCCGCATTTAATTGTTCGCTTTGCATCATATACCAGGCAACGCCGGGATCAATATCTCCGGGCCTTGTGCCCATAACCAGGCCGCCTGCGGGTGTAAATCCCATGCTTGTATCCATACTTTTTCCATCTTTTACAGCAGCTAAACTGGCGCCGCTTCCAAGATGTGCAAGAATGATTCTTCCATTACTTTCATCTGCGCCTTTTATATTCTTAAGTGCCTCCATAAGATAGGTATATGATAAGCCATGGAAGCCATAGCGGCGGATTCCCGCTTTATAGAACCGGCGTGGCACAGGTAATAACTTTGCAACACGCGGCATGCCTGCATGAAAGGAAGTATCAAAACAGGCAACCTGTAATAAGTTGGGGAAATGTTTTTTAAACAATTCTATTATCTCAATTTCAGCAGGAAGATGATCGGGATCATAATCACTTATTTTATTTAATTCTTTTAATAAATTACCATCAATAATTTCAGGATGTGTATGTTCCATTCCGTGAACAATGCGATGGCCAATGCAACTAATCTTATCCAAATATTTTTGTTCTTTTAACCAGTTAATTAAAAATTCTGCGGCTCCTTTGAAATCCTTTACATCAATTTTAATTTTGTTTTTTTCTATATGCGTATTGCCCGTGACCTCAAATTCAGAATCATCCAATCCAATTCTATTTATTTGCCCCGAAAATGTTTGCTCCGGATTTTCCTCCATATTATACATTGCGAACTTTATGCTGGAGGAACCTCCATTGATAGTAAGAATATTGCGGCTACTTGTATTCATAATTTTGATTAAATTTTGGTGGCAACAATTTTTTTATCATCAATTTACCACACTAAATCAAGATCATCTGCAATTGCTTCCCTGGTCTCTAAGCTATAATGCGATTAGCAAGAAGGAACGGTTTATATTTATTATAGAAAATTGCTGTAGCATTAATGCGAGGCGCCAATAATGGGAATGAACCTTCATCGTTCAAGCAGGGGCTTCATCGGAGCCACTGTGTGCCCTGCGAAATCTTGTTTGTTGTGTACTGTTTATTTTCGATGTTATAAATAAATTTCTCCTTGCATTGTTATTATTGAAGAACCACCAACTAAAATGTCATTATCTCTCGCCATAACTTCAATGAGTGAGGGTTGGTTTAATTTTACTCCTTGTAATATTTTATATTCTTTATTGAATTGAACATAATTATTCTTTGCAAGAAACCCTATTAGGGGGCCGGCAGCAGTTCCTGTAGCAGCGTCTTCATCTATTCCGATAAGTGGATTGAAAAATCTTGCTTCTACAATATTGCCCTGGTTTCGGTCAGTGAAAGTAAAACAATAGAATCCTTCAAATTGATACTGTTTTGAAATTTCAATAAGTTGTTTACTGTTAGGTACACAATCATTGAGCAATTGCAGATTTTTAATCGGAACCATTGTGTGGGCAACCTCCGTTTGAACCACAGTAGGAACAAGGTTATCAATTTTCAAATCATCACTTGCCAAACCAAGAGCTTTTGCTATTTTATCGATAGGTATTGTTTGTCCTGCTATAGCCGTTTTTTGTTGCATTTGTACAAGAGGATATTGATTAAGATTGTCAAAGGTTACAATCAGGGGTATGGGTGCGTCTTTCATTATCACAAAACGTTTGGTTTCCTCTTGTTCTCCAAATATTTTTATTCCCTTCAATAGTGCAGCACACACCGCCCCTAATAAGTTGTGTCCTGCTCCATCTACTTCAAAACCTGTTGGTGTAAAGGAACGGACGTTGAGTGCCTTTTGTTCCTTGGAGTAATAAACAAAAGAAGTTTCAGAATAACCGAATTCTCTCGAAATATTTTGATACTCGCTCAATTTCAAATTGCCATTGGTAAACACGACTGATAAAGGGTTTCCTTTGTAACTTTTATTGGAGAATACATCTAAAACGTAGTATTCTAATGATATTCTTTCTTTCATTTCATATTTATTATTTTATAAAAATTTTGCTAATAAGATAAGTTCCTGCTTGTCCGCTAATCGAAACTTTTGCCCTCTTTTATTCCCGGTTTGCAACGGGAAATAATCTTCCCCGCTAATAAGCAAATTCAATAGCAACAAGCACATTCTTATCTCTACCCATGATGGCAAGCTAATAAATAATACAATCAATTTAGTGGAATAGTCAGGCAAACCCTGTTAGCGGCAGTGCATTTCTGTCAACCGAGTGTTTTAAGCATTGCTAAACCTTCGCCCCAGTTTGTGTGTCCCGATGAAGCGTTTATGTGTCCTGCGTTTCCAATGTTTATAAATTCACTACCTCAATTTTCCGCAAAGAATTTTGCTCTGTCCAACGATACCCAAATGTCATCAGCACTTGCTACAACTATTGTCTTAAAGTTTATTTTATCG
>CAXSDW010000099.1:8718-12534 GCA_964236235.1 uncultured Chitinophagaceae bacterium | reverse complement strand
ATTTAATATCTATTTCATCAGATACATTTTACCATATCCTTTGGTAAAGTATTTATCAGTATTGTCACCTTCGGCTTTATATTTTTCCAAAGATTTACCATTTAAATTAGTAAGCACCCGGTAAAGGTAAACGCCATTTGCAAGCCTTTGTCCGTACATATCCGTTCCATCCCATTTGAACTCTGTAATATTTCTGCCAATGTGCAATGGGCCTAATTCATCCTTTGTAATTTCCCTTACAATTTTACCCGTAATAGTTAGTATTTGAATACGAATATTTTGCGGCGGCTGAGAGCCGGTTACAGTAAATACAAACGCTGTAGATGTAGTAAAAGGATTAGGATAATTAAGCAGATTAGAGATCATCGGTTTGCTGATAACCCTGAAATTTACCTGGTAATTTAATCCGCCGGCTGTATTTCCTGATACATCTTTCCCTGAAACTATTAATTGATACTCATCATCATTTCCCGCTAAAACCGGCGTAAAATCTATGGTTGCTGTGTTATCGCCACCGGCAAGATTTGCAGGCGTAAATTTTAATGTGTCGTTATCAAACTTATACTCTTTCAAAATACCATTGCCGCCGCCGGTGGGATCAGGAAAAAGTACCTGGACTTTTAATAAGGAAGTATCATTAAGTGCAAGAAATTTATTTTCATCCTTAAGCTTAATAGTTATATGTGGCCTCGCAGAAACTATATCGCGATTTAAAATATGAACGCCATCAAAAGTTACATCAAGCAATGGATTATATCTATCACTTTTTACTAAGAAATTAAGAAATAAAAAGTTATTAAAATGATACTGTTCCGGCTGATCATTGTTAGGATTAAAATCTACAGATAACGTATTAAGACCGGGATAATTTTTAGTGTCAATTTCATATTTAAATAATATTGTATCTCCGGCTAATAATGGTTTTTGCCTCGGTAATAATATAGTATGGGAAACATTATTTGCATCAATAATTACAGCATTGATTCGCATACTATCAAAAGCAAAAGGACTTATGTTTTTAAATGCAATACCGAAACTTAATTTTTCACCTGCCTCAAGTGTATCTTTTTTAAGAAGAAAAACGTTTGGTGTTAAAGCGCCTTCAGGTGCAGGATCATAATTTACTCTCCAGTATCCTAACTGGTATGGCGTAAGCGTTACAGAATCTATGTTGCGCATTTTCAATTGCACAAAAGGATATTGACTTGCATTGATAGATGAAATGTCAACATCTTGATTACTCTTATTTACAGAAAATAAAACATTTTTGGTACCACTGTTTGTTACGCCAATAATATCTACCGCAGGATTATCTGTTGAGTTGGCTTCTTCACTTGTTCCTCTCCAATGCATTTGCTTCCATGATTTAGCAGGCCCAAATTGCGGTGAAGTAATAAAGCCCAAAGTATCAGGTGTAGAATAATCTTTACCAAGTGAAATTTTGTCTCTTGTACCTGTGGAAAAAGTAAACTTAGGCCCAAAAGCCGGTTGGTTCTTTTGATAAATAAAAATAAAAGCTCTTGGCCTGTTAAAGGAATCTACCTGTACAAAACCCTGTGATTTTAAGCGATGGTAAAGAGAATTATTAGCGCCAAAAAACGCTGTATCCGCCTGCCAGTCTGCAGCATAAGTATTACTCACCGGGTTTGTACCAGATGTATTTCTTATTACAACAACCGAGTTAGCAGGTATCAGGTCAAGCAAATCCATCGCTTTTTTTCTTTTATTTCTATCCAATATATTGTATTGAAAATTAGTTATGCGGTCAGCACCACACACAGCATCGCTTCCATATAAGCCTCCGGTTCCGCCTAAAACATTCTTCCATGGAAGCAGGCTTACAGGGTCTAAAATATTAATGATAATGTTAGAAACTCCGCACACACTTTTTGCTATATCGCTGCCATTAACGGTTAACAAAAAGTCTGACGCAGTATTGGCCGCAGAAGGAAATACACCATTTTTTATCAAGATGCTGTTAAGCACTGAAGCAAATTTCCACTTTCTGTTTGCCTCAAGACTTATGTTCAACGTATCAGAATCAAGGTGCTGATAATAATGAGATTGGTTTGCGCCGGGTGTGCTGTTACTTAAATAAATAAAGGAAGAATTGTTCCAATGATAAGCAGTACCGGTTGCCGGCACAAATGCTACACGCCAATAATACACTGTACTGTCTCTATAAATAATTCCGGGATCGTATTCAATTAATCCCCCGGCCGAAGTAAGCGTTTTAGAAATTTTTTGCGAAGAGTTGAAAAGTGCTGTTGTATCAAGTTCCATTACATACTGCTTGCTTGTACTAAACGGATTAGCTGTTGAAGCATATAACTTTTGATTTTTAATATTTATGATAGCATAAGTATAAGGATAAGCAGGCTTCACTTCATCTTCAAAAATATAAACCTCTTTTGTGATACTGTTATTGGTTTCAGAAATTTCATCAATAGTATTATCAGCATCAACAGTTATAGTTATTTTGTTTAATCCTTTATCACGTGTAGCAATTATAGGTACAGTAAGCCTTAGCGAATCGCTGTAATAAATGGCTTTGATTTTATTGCGGTAAATGATTTCAGCAGTTCCATTTGGATAAGTGCGTTTAACTTCAAGAGTGATAGAATCTTTAATGGCTTTCCCAATGTTAAACATCTTTACATCAAGCGTAAATTTATCTTCTGCAACGGAAACAAATGCCGGCGTAATTTTTACCAAAGGATCTTCAATTACATAATCAGGTTTTGGATGAGAATTTATTTTTAATGCGGGGTCACCATGTAAATTAATTTCTTCAAGATGCATCCTTGTAAAAAAAGATCCAATAGAAAAAATGTCCGCTAAATTTCCGCCCAAATTTTTAATTGTGTTTTTTATCTGGAGGCCTGCGGATTGTCCGTAATTATCAACGCTGATATTTCTATATAGTTGATTATTATAATTATCTAAAAAAGGAGGTATACCGAGAGAACTGCTCGCAAGAAATCCTATACTTCCGCGTTCATTTGCCAGGATGTATTTTTCCGACAAAGAAGTATTGCCTGTTAACCTGGTATCATCATAAAAATAATTGTTGCCTGCTGTACAGCCGCTAACATTAAAAAACGGATACTTTCCCTGGTTTTGATATCCTTCAGGACTGTTTAAATTAAACTCAAGTGTATTGGCTGAAGAGTGACCGAAATAACCCAGGAAGCTTATTCCTTCATTAAACAATTCTTCAATCCTTTTACTGGCGATTATTTGAACTGCCGCAGTTGATGATTTTTTAAATGTTTCAACTTTGCCTCCATACAATGTATCTTCAATAATATTTTTATAACCATCCAGATAATATTGAAACTGGCCACTTTCTGAACTGTCTTTGCCGCCAATTACATGTACAATATTTTTCATCCATGCTTTATCAGCAACGGTTTCAGAGGCAGAAGCCTGCGCTGCTTCATACTCTTTCATCTTTTCAAGATAATAAGATATTTCATTTCCATTTACTACCGAAAGTCTTCCGATAGGTATATCAGGAACAAGGCTGTTGTAATTTGATGCAAGCAAAATATCCGATGCCGGGTTTCCAAAAGTTGGTACAAGATTTAATTTATCAGCCGCAGGATTGCTTTCGTTAACTCTATAATCATTATACGTTATTCCTTTTCCGATAAGAAAAACATATCGTGGCGTATCGGCAAAATTGGCTTTTGAATATTGTATAAAATCTTTAACAGCGAACGGATGCGTTTTTATTCCGAAGGCAAACTGGTCAGTTAGTTCATCAATGTCAAAGATTTTGGCAGTAAAGCCACCACCTTGCACCGAAGCTCT
>CAXSDW010000099.1:0-8618 GCA_964236235.1 uncultured Chitinophagaceae bacterium | reverse complement strand
GTTCATCAATGTCAAAGATTTTGGCAGTAAAGCCACCACCTTGCACCGAAGCTCTGTATGCCCTGTATTGCTCTGCATAATTGACACCAGAGCCATTATTGAATAAAGCAGAATTACTGATTATAATATAATTACCCTGGTTTGCAGTGTTACCAAAATTTATAAAATGCTTTTGCGTAAAACTGTTTACCTGCGTTATGTTGGTTGCTTCTTCATTTATTAAAATAAATTTTCGAAGTATATCAGGTGAGGGAGGTAAAACTACTTTTACTTTGCCCGGTGTGGAAATATCTGCAGTGAATCTTTTACCTGTATTTAAATCGAGTAAAACCGGCGCAGTGCTTCCATAATTAAAATTATCAATTACAAGATAATTGCCTGCAACAGCAGATGGTAATTCGAAATAAAAATTTGTATTATTATTAAAATTAAACTTGCTTGGATATTTTATTTCTATTGATGAAACAACCATTCTATCTGTAACTGTAGCTGATACATTGCTCACAGAAACTGTTAGTAAATCCGGACTGGTAAAATTAGTCAACGCAATGTTATTGACTTGTCTTTTCAGATAAGTAAAACCGCTCATCTGTTCATTAACAATAATACTATTGTTGAACTTAACATTTATGCTGCGGTTATTTTGAGCATTGCCTGCGGCTGTAATTTTAAAAGAAGCCGATGGACCTTGCGGATATAAATTTAAAGCAGGGAACTGTGCTGTAAGATTAGTGCCGGGATAAATATCGTTGCTGGTAAAGCCTTCACCAATATCGTAAGAAGAAGAATAAACGTAAAGGCCGGCAACAGAAATAGCAAAGCCAGGGTTAATAATATTTCTATAATATGCGCCTGCCATATTTATAAAGTATGGCTCAGCAGGTAAATTATTACCTGCAATATTATTAGGTGCATTATTAAAGCGAAAATTACCTCCATCGGATGAATTTGCCGTTAAAAAATAAGCAGATGTATCTGTTTCCAAACTCCAATGATCAGATAACTGGTAATCAGGATTTATATAAAGTTTGGCGTCCTTAGTTCCATCATTCATTAAACCCCAAAACTCGATATAGCCTGAAGCGCTTAACGGGCCTGAAGCAGCAGAAGTATAAAGCCTTACCTGTTCGCCATTTCTCCAAAGTTGAAATTGTTCTGCAGGTGTATTTGCTAATCCAATTGTTGACAATGCCGCCTGTTGTATTCTGTATAAGCCATTGGCACCAACTTTAAATTTAAAGTATGTCTTATTATAATCAATCCAGCTATTATTATACGGCTGTGAAAACCCGGCTATGGTTAAAAAGATAAAGCAAAGCAGTAATAGTTTTTTCATCTTGGCAACTTAAACTTCTTAATAGTTTTCTTTCTTCACTAAATCAAGTTTCAGTGAAAAAATATGTGTGTATAACGGGTTTGATTGATTGGCAAGATTTGAAAATGCATAATCTATTGTAACATTTTTTATTTTAAAACCTGCACCAAGGCTTGGCTGATAAATCCATACTTTTTTTTGATTAGTTGTATCGCTATCTGCAAGCGCTTTTTGAAAATTATAAATACCTGCACGCACAAAAAATACATCTTTTATGGCCGCTTCAAGGCCAAGGTGCGGATCAATACTTATAGGATTACTGCTAAAAACTGTATTGCGTTTGCCATCAAAAGTAAAATCAAAATCAGCTTCAGTTAAAAGATTTACAGCATCACCCAATCTAAAATTATATGAGCCGCCTAAGGTAACTCTTGGCGCAGTAAGCTCTGTAGACTTTACAGGAATTTCATTTTTAGTAAGGTATAAAACTTCTTTTTCTTTTTCAGTGAAAGTGAATGACCACGCATTAAAAGTTGTGGTCAAATCTTTAGCAACCAAGCCGGCACTCCACCGATCGCCTTCCATCCTTATACCTGCATCAATGCCAAAACCCCATGCAGTGGCGAATGAGCCAACTTTGCGATGAATAACTTTTGCATTTACACCAAAGCTTATTTTACTTGTTTCTTCATCTTTTATTTTTTGCGCAAATGAAAATAAGAAAGCATAATCTGCTGAAGAAAATGTTTGAATATTATTATAATTTATGCTTCCGTCCGGCTCTACTAAAAAAAGTGTATTAGGAATATCATCAACTGCAAATCTTAAGATAGACAACCCGATCGTTCTGTTATTATCGTTAACCGGTATTGCCACACTTCCATAATCGTAAGTGCCAATATTTGAAAAATAACTTGCATGCATAAGGTTTATTGTTGCATTGTCCTGAACGCCGGTTAACCCGGCCGGATTCCAGTAGCCGGAAGTTCCGTCATTTACTGATGCTACCTGCGCTGCGCCCATTGCAAGGCCTCTTGCGCCTGCGCCAATGTTTAAAAATTCATTAGAATATTTTCTGAATTGTGCTATACTTGTTAAATCACATATGCACATGAAAACAGTAAAAGCAAGAGGAAGTATTTTCATATTTTACTGCATCAGTAAATTGGAATATTGTGACAGAAGTAATATAACGTTAAGGCTAAAATTATTATTGTAATTAAGGAAGCCTTTGGTTTACATTGGTAATTACACTAAAATTAAGATTTAAAAGCTTGCCGGAAAACTTTTATTTTGGATAATGACAACGCAAAAATTGATTTATAAATTACTTAATTCTACCGGCACAACTATCTTCAAAAAATTTTATGAGATTATATTTACTAATCTTGCAATTGCAAAATAATAAGATATACAACGTATCTGCAAATGAAAAACCTGATAGAAGAATTAAAGTGGCGTGGCATGATACAGGATATTATGCCCGGCACAGAAGATTTGCTTAACAAGGAAATAGTTACCGGCTATATTGGGTTTGACCCAACATCTGATAGCCTGCACATTGGCAGCCTCGTGCCCATAATGTTGCTTGTTCATTTACAAAAATGCGGGCATAAACCGGTAGCGCTTATTGGCGGCGCAACAGGTATGGTTGGCGATCCTTCAGGCAAAAGTGAAGAAAGAAATTTTTTAGATGAAATTACTTTGCATCATAATCTTGAGCGCATAGAAAAGCAATTGCAAAAGTTACTTGATTTTGATAAAACCATTGCTAATGCAGCCGAAATGGTAAACAATTATGATTGGTTTAAAGAGATGACTTTCTTACAATTTATCAGAGATGTTGGTAAGCATATCTCAATAAATTATATGATGGCAAAAGACAGCGTAAAAAAAAGAGTTGAAGCCGAAAGCGGAATGAGCTTTACGGAATTTACTTATCAACTGGTTCAGGGTTATGATTTTTATTGGTTATACAAAAATAAAAATTGCAGGTTGCAAATGGGCGGCAGCGATCAGTGGGGGAATATTGTTACCGGCACAGAATTAATTCGCAAAAAAACCGGCGGCGAAGCATTTGCTTTTACCTGCCCGCTTATGACAAAAGCGGATGGCGGAAAGTTTGGAAAAACAGAAAAAGGAAATATTTGGTTAGATGCAAATAAAACTTCCCCGTACCAATTTTACCAGTTTTGGTTAAATGCTGCTGATGCTGATGCAGAAAAGTATTTAAAAATATTCACGCTGTTAAGTAAAGATGAAATTAATGATTTAATTGATCAGCATAGAGGAAATGAACACAACAGAATCTTGCAAAAAAAACTTGCAGAAGAACTGACCTGCTTTGTACATAGCAGAATTGATTATGAATTTGCACTGAAAGCTTCTTCAGTTTTATTTAGTAATGATACGGCAGAAATTTTAAAACAATTAAATGAAGAACAATTACTGCAGGTAATGGAAGGCGTGCCAGTCGTAACTTTTGATAAACAAAGAATACTTGACGGCGTTGATATTATTTCATTTTTAGCAGATACAAAAATATTCTCCAGCAAAGGCGAAGCAAGAAAAATGATACAGAACGGCGGAGTAAATATCAACAAAGAAAAAATTGATAACGCTGATTTTGTTGTTAGCAGTAAACTCTTATTGAGCGAAAAATATTTGCTTATCCAAAAGGGGAAGAAGAATTATTATTTGGCAATTGTTGCAGAATGAGTTTACTACAAAGCCGGTTTTCATAATAATCATGGGCATTTTTATTTTGTACATTTGTTAAAATAAAACCTTGTGATATCTGATTTCATGGAACATATTGAAATTACACCTGATGTACGCTCAGGAAAACCTTGTATAAAAAATACCCGCATTACAGTCGGTGATATTTTAAAATGGTTGGGCGCTGGTATATCGGTTAATCAAATTATTGAAGATTTTCCGCAATTAAATAAAGAAGATATTTTGGCGGCGATCAATTTTGCTGCTTATCGTGACCAGATCACTATCGTTAGCCCTAATACAGCTGCATGAAATTACTGATTGATGAAAATCTTTTATGGCGAATTCGTAAGCCGCTAATTTCCCTGTTTGAAAAAGTGGTTCATGTTAAAGATACAATTGCAAAAGTTAAACCCACAGATTGGGAAATCAGAGAGTATGCAAAATTTAATGGATATACTATTGTTACATGTGATGATGATTTTATCAAATATTTAGTCAGTCATGGTTTTCCTCCAGAAATTATTAAAATTAATATCAAAAATCCTTCTTACATAGAAGTGTCGAACATAATAAAAGAGAAGTATAATAAATTAGTTGATTTTGATTTAGATAATAGAATGGGTTTATTTGAAATTTATAATTGGCAAAACTTTTAAACGGAATTAAACTCTTTAAACCGCTTTCTTTCTAATCACACCATCCATTTCAGCCTCAGGCAAAAAATGTCTTTCTTTTACAAGATAGCCATTGCCTTTTTCGCAAAAATGCACCACAAGATTTTCAATACTTATAGGATTTCCTTCAGGTATGTCAGCAATGTTATTATGTCTTATTGCATGGCCATCTATTATGATAACTAAGCCGCTTCCAACAGCTTCCATTTTGTTGCCACCTGTAACAAGCATACCAGTATCTTCACCAAGACCAATACCAACGCAGGAAGGATTTGTGGCTATTGCCTGCGCCAATCTTCCAAATCTTCCACGCTTTTCAAAGTGGCTGTCAAAAATTACATCATCCATAAAACCCAGGCCTGTCGTGATTTTCACTTCGCCCTTTAAATGAGCCATTGTTGCATTGCCTTCATAAATCATTGTATTGCTCATTGCCATTGCGCCGGCGGAAGTGCCTGCAACTACAAAATCTTCTTCCTCATTATACCTGTCTAAAGCGATCTGTAATAATTCTGTTCCGCCAAAAGTAGAAGATAAACGAAGCTGGTTTCCGCCGCTGAACATCACAGCATTGCACGTTTTCATGCGTTCTATATACATATCATCCATTGCATCAGCACGGTTGCGGATCGGCATTATACCAATATTTGTACAGCCTATTTTACCAAATGCGTTTAAGTAATTTTCACCAACTTCATAAGGAATCATAGATGCGGTGGTAATCACTTCCATGCGTATATGCGGACCGCCGGCTTCTTCAATTATTCTTCGCAGGATACCTAATTCAAAAAAATTTAAATTACTGCGCACTATTTCTTCTTTCTCCACTTCAACGCCTTTATCTTCTGCGCCTCCAATGGCAAAAAGCTTACCCAACGGATGTTGCATGAATTTTATTTAGTAATTACAATAATCAATATATGAGCACAGAAATCTTTGATTTCTTTATTGATTACCGGCAAAAATAAACTATCAACAAAATTAACGCAATTTGAATAAGATACTTTCCGTGCCTGCAGTGATTTTTTTTTGATAATTAATTTTTGCTATCTTCCGATTGTATGTAAAAACAGTTTACAATTGCACCATAAAGTTTCTGCTGTTCATTAAAAAACTGACTTATGAAGATTGAAGAAATTAAAGTTTTAAGAGGCCCTAATTATTGGAGTGTAAGAAGACCAAAACTTATCCAGATGAAAATTGACCTGGAAGAAATGGAAGAAAAACCTTCTAACAAGATACCGGGTTTTAAAGACCGGCTTCAAAAATTATTGCCTGGATTATATGAGCATCGCTGCAGTGAATTGGTGCCCGGCGGATTTTTATTAAGAGTAGAAGAAGGCACATGGATGGGACATATTATTGAACACGTTGCACTTGAATTACAAACTATTGCTGGCATGGATATGGGCTTTGGCCGCACAAGAAGCACAAGTAAAAAAGGTGAATACTATGTGGTGTTTGATTATATGGAAGAAGAAGCGGGAGTATATGCGGCTAAAGCAGCCTTTAATCTTGTAATGTCATTAATTAACAGCGAAGCATATTCACTTGATGAACCAGTGCAAAAATTAAGAGAGATAAGAGAAGATACCCGCCTTGGGCCATCAACCGGAAGCATTGTTGAAGAGGCTGTGAAACGACAAATTCCGTTCATCCGGCTAAATAAGCATAGCCTTGTTCAACTTGGTTATGGCATACATCAAAAAAGAATTCGTGCAACTATAGCAAGCACCACTTCATCAATCGCTGTAGATATTGCAGGGGATAAGGAAGAAACCAAAAACCTGCTAAGTGCAGCAGAAATACCCGTTCCAAAAGGCATTATTATTTATAACGACGACACGATAGAAGATGCAATAAATAATGTAAGCTTTCCATTTGTAATAAAACCGATTGATGGCAACCATGGCAAAGGAGCAACTACCAACATCACTACAAAAGAGCAGGCGGAAAAAGCGCTTGAAGCTGCAAGAAAATATAGCAACAGTGTTATCTGCGAAAAATATATTACCGGTTTCGACTTCAGACTTTTGGTGGTAAATTATAAATTTATTTGTGCTGCATTACGAACTCCGGCAGCAGTAACCGGGGATGGCGAACATACTATTCAATGGCTGATTGATGAAACTAATAAAGACAGCAGAAGAGGATTTGGCCATGAAAAGGTTTTGACGCAAATTACAATTGATGAGTTCACACAAAAAATGCTGGATGATAAAGGATATAGTTTACAAACTGTTCCTGAAAAAAATGAGCTGGTTATTTTAAAACCAACAGCAAATCTTTCTACAGGCGGAACTTCTACTGATGTTACAGATGAAGTACATCCTGTTAATGTTTTTATGGCTGAAAGAATTGCAAAAATTATTGGCCTGGATATTTGTGGCATTGATATAATGGCATCTGATCTTAAAACACCGCTTTCTGAAAGTGGCGGCGCTGTGCTGGAAGTAAACGCTGCCCCGGGTTTTAGAATGCACGTTGAGCCTTCTGAAGGATTACCCAGAAATGTTGCCGAACCTTTAGTGGACATGCTTTACCCAAAAGGAACTAATGGCAGAATTCCTATCATAGCAATTACAGGCACTAATGGTAAAACCACTACCAGCAGGCTTATTGCTCACATTTGCAAAACAGCAGGGCATAAAGTAGGGCTTACTACTTCGGATGGTGTTTATATCCAAAACCAATTGATGATGGAAGGTGATTGCACGGGACCGCGAAGTGCGGAATTTGTATTGAAAGATCCTACTATTGATTTTGCTGTACTGGAATCTGCAAGAGGAGGAATTTTAAAAAACGGTCTTGCGTTTTCCAATTGTGATATTGCTGTAATCACTAATGTTACTGAAGATCATATTGGGCTGAGTGGTATAGAAACAATTGAACAAATGGCTAAAGTAAAAGCTGTACTTGCTGAAACGGTGTTTCCACATGGGTTTACAGTTTTAAATGCGGATGATGACCTGGTTTATGAAATGAGAAAACACCTTGATTGCAAGATCGCATTATTCAGCATGGATGAAAATAACCCACGCATAAAACAGCATTGCAACAAAGGAGGTATGGCTGCCGTTTTTGAAAATGGTTACGTAACCCTTATGAAAGGAAGCTGGAAGATAAGAGTGGAAAAAGTTAATGATATACCAATTACTTACGGAGGCAAAGCGCTGCATAATATACAGAACACTTTAGCTGCAATCCTCGCCTGTTACCTGTTTCGCAATATTACAGCGCAGGATATAAGGCTTGCTTTACAAACGTTTATTCCTTCTCCGTCGCAAACACCGGGAAGATTAAATCTTTTCCAGTTTAAAACCTTTAAATTTTTAGTAGATTTTGCACATAACCCTGCCGGGCTTGAGCTCTTATGTGATTTTGTAAATAAGTTTGAGGAATCACCAAGAGTAGGTATCATCAGCGGCACAGGCGACAGAAGAGATGATGACATTCGTGAAATTGGAAGAATATCCGGACGAAATTTTGATGAAATTATTATCAGGCAGGATAAAAATCTGCGTGGCAGAACTGCAGAAGAAATTATAAATCTTTTAGTGGAAGGAATTAATGAAAGCAAGATAAAAGATATTCCTGTTGCAATAAGAGCAAATGAACGGGATGCAATAATGTATGCTTATGAAAACGTAAAACCAGGTACAATTGTTACCATTATGTGTGATGTAATACCAGATGCTCTTGCTTTTATAAAAAGCTTAAAAGAAGATGAAGATAAGATGAAAGCTGACGACTTAAAAACAGCCGTTAATATGTTCACATCATAAGAATTCGGTTTGCAAAAGAGATTGTATAACCCTATTTTTGCACCGCTATTTTGTCCCATAGTATAAAGGTAGTACGACAGATTTTGATTCTGTTTGTCGAGGTTCGAATCCTCGTGGGACAAC
>CAXSDW010000098.1:7467-12774 GCA_964236235.1 uncultured Chitinophagaceae bacterium | reverse complement strand
TTCTGAAGTAAATTATGGATTAGTCGCTTATTATAAAACAGGACTTTGGATGAAAACACTTGAAGATTATGTAGGCAAACAATTGTTTGACAGCAGTCTTCATGAATATTATAATCACTGGAAATTTAAACATCCTTATCCTGAAGATTTTAAAAAAGTAATAGAGGATGTAAGCGGCAAAAACGTTGATAGTATTTTTTCTCTATTAGATAAAAAAGGAAGCATAGGTTTTGAAAAGAAAAAAAGCCTGAAAGTAAGTCCGTTTTTTAATTTCAGAGAAACAGATAAATACAATTATCTTTTTATTTCTCCGGCTGTTGGTTTTAATTATTATGATAAGCTCATGGTGGGAGGATTGGTTCATAATTATACACTGCCTGCAAATCATTTCCAATTTTTTATAGCGCCAATGTATGGCACGCAAAGTAGAAAATTAACCGGCCTTGCAAGGGCAGAATACAGTTGGTTCTCTTATGGCTTTATACAAAAAACATCGTTATCAGTTGGTGCAGAAACATTCAGCACAGACAGTTTTACAGATTCTGTTGGTAATGTAAAATACCTTGGCTTTAGTAAAATTGCACCGTCGCTAAAAGTTACTTTCAAAGAAAAAAATGACAGAAGTACCATCACTAAGTCGTTGCAATTAAAAACATATTTTATACAGGAACAAGGTTATTTATCTACAACAGATACAATTAATCAAATTGAAGTTATAAGCTATCCAAAGACAAGCCGTTATCTTAATCAATTTAATTTTGTTATAGAAAATAATCGCGTTCTGTATCCATTTAAAAGTGAATTACAGGCACAGCAGGGAAAAGATTTTGTAAGAACAACATTTACCGGCAATTATTTTTTTAACTATAAAAAAACTGGCGGTATGTCGGTTCGTTTATTTGCAGGAAAATTTCTATACCTCGGTGATAAAACGTTGACTAAACAATTTTCTACTGTCAGGTATCACCTGAACATGACTGGTGCCAACGGTTTGGAAGATTATACGTATAGCAATTATTTTATTGGAAGAAATGAATTTGAGGGCGCTGCTTCCCAACAAATAATGATTCGTGACGGAGGCTTTAAAGTACGTAGCGATTTGCTTGAAGCTAAAATTGGTAAAACTGATGACTGGCTTTCGGCTCTTAATTTTACAACTGATATACCTAAAAATATTAACCCACTTGAAGTGCTTCCAATAAAAATCCCTGTAAGAATATTTTTTGATATTGGTACTTATTCCGAAGCGTGGGATAAAAATGCTGCCACAGGTAAATTTATATATGATGCAGGTTTCCAGGTTTCTTTGTTACATGATCTTGTAAATATTTACATCCCTGTTTTATACAGTAAAGTATATTCAGATTATTTCAAATCTACTATCACAGAAAAAAGATTTATAAAAAACATTTCCTTTAGCATAGATATTCAAAATTTTAAATTAAAGAATATACTTCCTGAACTTCCATTTTAATATTCAATTATGAAGAATGGAATTTTTGACACCTCATCTGTTATCTATCTCAAAAATAAAAATATTGACAGAGCTAAATGGGATGAATGTATTAATACTGCAAGTAACGGTTTAATATATGGCTGCTCATTTTATCTTGATGCAATGGCTAAAAACTGGGATGCTTTGGTGATGAATGATTACGAAGCAGTGATGCCTTTAACCTGGAATAAAAAATATGGAATTTATTACCTATATCAGCCATTTACATGTGCTGCTTTAGGTGTGTTTGGGAAACCCATTCAGGCAAATCTCACAAACATGTTTTTAAATAATATACCGGGCAAATTTAAATATTGGGATATATATCTTAACACAACAAAACTCTTGCCTGCAAAACATTTCGCTATATCAAAAAGGATTAATTACACACTTAATTTAAATCAGCCTTATCCAATTCTTTTTAATAATTATAGAAGCAGCTATAAACAAATTTTAAAAAAAAGTACTGCAAATCAGTTAGAGATAAAACAAAATATTAATGTAGAAGAAATTACTTCACTTACCCAACAAACACTTGAAAAAGTTTCCCGTACAAAGGCTGGCGACATCTACAATTTTGAGCAACTTTATAAATTACTTTTCAACAAAAACAAAGCGACTAATTATGGTGTTTATTTAAACAATAAATTACTTGCTTCAGGAATATTTCTGTTCTCTCACAACAGGGCGTGTTATGTTCTTGCAGGTAATACAAAAGAAGGAAGGAGATTAGGAGCTTCACATATTGTAATAGATAATTTTATAAAGCAACACGCTGAAAGCCGCATGCTTTTTGACTTTGAAGGCTCTAATGTTCCTGGCATTGCTTTTTTCTTTAAGGGCTTTGGCGCTCAACCGGAAGAATATACAGGAATAAAATACAATGCATTGCCATCAATACTTCGGATGTTTAAAAAATGATTTTGTGGTTACAAAGTTGTTGCTGAGAGATAATCCATAAGCTTATCTGCAAATATCAGATCAGCAGGATTTGTTATCTTAATATTATATTCTTCACCTTCTATTAAATGAATTTTTAAACCATAGGATTCTACCACACTTGCCTCGTCAGTAAATTTATCTTTATAATCAATTTTATAAGCCTCCAATAAGATTTTGCTGTGAAAAGTCTGTGGCGTTTGCACCAATCTCACTGCATCTCTATCTAAAGCAATACTATCATTTTTTCCGAGTAATCTCACACTGTCTTTACAAATCAAAGCAGGTATTGAGGTTCCGAATTGACAGGCTGCCTCATAGCTTCGATGAATGAGATCCGTGGTGAGCAAGCATCTCACGCCATCATGAACAAATATGATGCTCTCTTCATTTATATGTGATAATCCGCTTTGTACAGAATGAAATCTTGTTCTGCCTCCATTTATCAATTGAATACGACTGTTATCAAAATATCCATCAACTATTTCCTGACCCAAACCGATGTATTCTTCGGGCAAAACTAAAATTATTTGCAAGGCTTCATAAGCTTTTAAAAAAGTGGTTATTGTATAAAATAATACAGGTTTATTCTTAATTAATAAAAATTGTTTTGGAAGATCTGTTTTCATTCTGGTTCCCTTTCCGCCCGCTACAATTATTGCATACTTGTTCATGAAGTTTTGATAATGTAATTAAGAAGTTTCACAAATAATAGTTCTTTGTAAATTGCATTGATGATTTTGAGATTGGCCAATTTACTACTTTTCTTACTCGTATGCCTTTCCTGTACACATAAAAAAGATTTACCTAAAAGCAAGGATGTACTTGCTATAAAAGAACTGAGTGATCTTGCCACTGCAGAATACGTAGTTACAAAAATTATTAAAGCAAATGATAATAAAACATGGTTTAAATTGGGTGACAGAAAAATTCTTATAAGTTGCCAGGCAACCATAACTGCCGGATTAGATCTCTCAAAACTTTCAGAAAAAGACATAACTGTTAATGACAAAAGTATTGATCTCGTTTTGCCTCATGCAAAAGTAATATCCTTAAATATAAAACCGGAAGATATAAAAACCGAGTACGAAGATGTGTCTGTTTTCAGATCTGAATATACATCCGCTGAAAGAGATGCACTTGCATCGCAGGGAGAAAAAAGTATATTGAGAAGCGTAGATTCATTAGGAATTTTACAAACTGCCGAAATAAATGGAGGACTTGTTGTAACCAATTTCTTAAGGTCACTGGGATTTGAAAAAATAAATGTTCGCTTTGATGGCGCTCCAGCAAAAGCTTTACAGTAACAAATGTCACAGAGAATAAAAAAATATCTTTTACTGATTGCAACAATCTTGTTAATGATATTTCTGCTGCAAAAAATAAAGTGGTTTCCATCCTTTACAAACATATTTAAAAGCGAAACTGTTGTAATTGACGAAACACCGGTTTTAATAAAAGAGATTAATAATTTATCCCAGGTAATTACCATATCAATGTATGATGAAATTGTAATGGATTCTGCAAAGCCAAAACATCTTCCTTCATTTCCAGGTCTAAGACCAGTGCCTGATAAAATTGTACTTATAGCAAAAGGCCAGGTGCTTGCAGGGGTTGATCTTAAAAAATTAGATAATAAAAATATACATGTCAATAAAGATTCGGTAAGTATTTTATTGCCTCCCGCAGAAGTTTTCAGTACAATTGTAAACCCATCTGACTTTGAAACTTTTGACGAAACAGGAAACTGGAGCGTGCAGGAAATAACAGCTATAAAAAAAAGAATGCGGGATCAGATAACTGTGAGAGCCTTGCAAAATCAAATATTAAATAAAGCAGGCCAAAGATGTAAAATAATTTTAGAGAACTTTTTAAGAAGTATAGGATTTAAGAAGATATATATTGAAATCAGTCTGCATAAATAGCGATCATATTAGTGCCATCACTATCTTTCAATCCACGATACATACCTGCGCTGTTAAAAATCAATGCAGCATTACCTTTAGCGTCCATACCAATCAGGCCGCCATCGCCATGCATAGCTAAAAGCTTCTTGAACACTACTTCTTCACAGGCTTCCTGAAGGCTCATGTTTTTATATTCCATTAAGCAACTTACATCATAAGCCGCCACTGCTCTTATAAAAATCTCTCCATGGCCGGTGCATGATATAGCACAGGTTTTATTATTAGCATAAGTGCCAGAGCCTATTATAGGACTGTCACCAATTCTTCCGTAACGCTTGTTGGTCATGCCCCCGGTTGAAGTAGCTGCAGCTATATTTCCATCAGCATCGCAGGCAACAGCGCCTACAGTTCCAAACTTTTTATCCTTCATTAAGCCAACAAGCTTATCACTTTTATGATCAAGCTGGTAAAGATCACTGTCCCTGATCTCCCTCCATTGATCATACCTGTATTGCGAATAAAAATATTCATCAGGCTCCAATTTAATGCCTCGCTTTATTGCAAAATCATTGGCTCCTTTTCCGCTCAAAAATACATGTCCGCTATGCAGCATAACTTCCTCAGCAAGTTCAACCGGATTTCTTATATTGCGAACGCCCGCTATAGCACCCGCCTCAAGATTTTTTCCATCCATGATTGCAGCATCTAATTCGTTCAAGCCTTTTTTAGTAAATACTGAACCTTTGCCTGCATTAAAAAGATCATTATCTTCTAAATGAACTACTGCAGCTTTTACAGCTGTTACAGATGTGCCTCCATTTTCTAAAACTGCAAAACCCGCATTCAGTGCTTCTTGCAGGCCATCTCTGTAAGCCGCTTCCAATTCCTCAGTCATGTCTTCTTTTAAAATTGTACCGGCGCCGCCATGTATAGCAATTGAAATTCTTTGCATGTGATCAGATTTTT
>CAXSDW010000098.1:0-7367 GCA_964236235.1 uncultured Chitinophagaceae bacterium | reverse complement strand
AAAATAATGCCTGCATTCTTCAAGAAGTTTAATTTTATTAACTGCTGCAGTTCCAACTTCTTCACATACTAAACCGCCGGCAAAATTTGCCAACTGTGCGCTTAGATGAACATCTTTTGTTAAGGCATAAAATATAGAAGCCACAGCAATAACGGTATCGCCGGCACCACTTACATCAGCCACACTTCTAATGTGTGCAGGAATAATGTTGAGATCATCTTCACACTGGTAAAAAATTCCTTTGTCTGAAAGTGTAATCAATGAAATGTGATGATGCAAATTATCAAGTAATTTTTTATGAATCGTTGTAAGCATTTTTTTATCTATCTCATCGGTTAAAATGTGAAGGCTTTCCTTTACTTCTTTAAGATTAGGTTTAAAAATATCTACATCTTTGTATGCAAAAAAATTTTTTCTCTTAGGATCTGCTGTTGAAATTATGTTATGCTCTTTACACAATTGAATCACTTTTTTTATCACGTTCTCCGTCAACACTCCTTTATTATAATCCTGTAAAATAACAACCTGTGGCTTTTCATCACGTATATATCTTTCCAGCTTGCTTATCAGTTCATCTTCTTCGCCAGGTTCAAGATCGTTACATTGTTCTGCATCTAAGCGCATCATTTGTTGATTTCGGCCTATGATTCTTATTTTATTTGTTGTCATTCTTTGCTGAGAAAAAAAAATATACCTTGTATCAATTCCATTATCATTCAATAAACTTTTTAACTGCTTCCCTTCTTCATCTGTACCTATTACGGATATTATTGCAACCCCGGCACCCATAGTTTTAGCATTAAGACAAACGTTACCTGCTCCACCAATCCTCATTTCTCTTTTTGTAACAGCAACAACAGGTACCGGTCCTTCAGGAGAGATGCGATCAACATTTCCCCACCAATATGTATCAAGCATAAGGTCGCCAATTACGGCAACTTTTATTTTAGTTACATCATGAAATACCTGGTCAAGATCAATCTTCATTTTTAATTTTTGATTTGCCTTTCTCTGTTACAGCAATATAATAAAGAGGAATACCAATGAGCGTGATCAATAAGCCGGGCCAGGTAAATTGCGGTTTGTAAATAATAAGTAATATACAAAACGCCAATCCCATTAAGATATAAATTGCGGGCAACACAGGATAGCCAAAGGCTTTGTAAGGCCTGTCAGCGCCAGGTCTTGTTCTTCTTAAAATAAATATTCCAAAAATAGTGAGTACATAAAATATCACTACTACAAATGAAACCATATCTAACAAGTCGCCATATCTTCCGCTTAAACATAAAATCGCTGCAACAAAACATTGCGCCCATAATGCCCATGCAGGCACCGCATTTTTATTTAGATAACCTGCATTTTTAAAAAACAATTTATCATTTGCCATTGTATAATAAACTCTTGCACCTGCAAGTATTAATCCATTATTGCAGCCGAAAGTTGAGATCATTATCATAATTGCAATTACATATGTTCCTATATTTCCGAAAATTGAATTAGATGCTGCAACTGCTACTCTATCCTGCGGAGCAAAAGCTATATCGTGCAAAGGCAATACTGCAGTGTACATTAGGTTTGCACTTACATAAATCACTGTTACTATTAAAGTGCCTAAAAATAAACTCAAGCCAATATTTCTTTTTGGATTTTTAATCTCTCCTGCGATAAACGTTACATTGTTCCATGCATCACTGCTAAAGATTGAGCCAACCATAGATGCTGCTATGGCTCCAAGAACTCCTGCACCAATTACGGCGGTGATATCTCCATTAGCAGAAAGTCTTTTCATTTGCCATGTGTTGCTCCAGTTTACATGCCATACTTCGGGCTTGAAGAAAATAAAACCGGCTATTATTAATCCAAATAATGACAACAACTTTGTTGTGGTAAAAATGTTTTGTATCCATTTTCCACCTTTTACTCCTTTCGTATTTGTATATGTAAGAAAAATAATTAAGACAATAGAAACCAGTTGTGCTGGATAAATTTTGAGCCATCCAAAATTCATTAATATGTTTTCCTCTTTCATTTCCAATGCAGGAAAAAAGTACGCTGCAAATTTTGAAAAGGCAACACCAACAGCAGCGATGGTTCCTGTTTGTATTACAGAAAAAAAACTCCAGCCATATAAAAAACCAATCAAGGGATTATAAGCTTCTTTAAGATAAACATATTGTCCGCCGGCTTTGGGAAACATTGCGCTTAACTCTCCATAACTTAATGCTGCAGTTAGAGTCATAAAACCTGTGAGAAGCCACACAACGATCAACCATCCGGCGCTTCCTACGTTACGGGTAATATCGGCGCTAACTATAAAAATTCCTGAGCCAATCATTGATCCGGCAACAATCATTGTTGCATCAAACAAGCCAAGTGTTGGCTTAAATACAGTGGGTTGTTGGCTCATAAAAAATCCCGTTGTTATACGGGATGAAGTTAATTATTTATTTTAGTTGTATTATACTGTTCTTGTATTTTATAAGTGTTGCTATGAAACAGTCTATTTATTTTTTAGTTTGCAAATAAAGGTCGTTCAATCCCTTTACTACATCTCCTGTAATATTTAATGCAGTGTCTTTATAAAACATAAAACCCGGCTCATAGGAAAATATGTAATCATATCTTCCATCTTTATTATAGTCTTTTAAAAAGTTTTGTATGCGGGTTAAAATATCTTCTTTCATTTTAGAATTATAATTAAAAAGATCATTATCCAAAGATTGCTTTTTTGCCTGTAAGTCTTGCTGCATCTGGTTAATTTCTTTCATAGCAGCTTGCTGATCCTGCTGATTCATTGTTGACGCTTTTTGTTGCAGTTGCATTGCCCTGGCCTGGTAACGTTTTTGCATATTGCTTATTTCATCATCGCTGGCAGCTTGCTTACGTTCAAATTCAGCTTTTATCTTTTTATAATATTCATAATTATTTTGCAATGAATCAAGATCAATATAGGCAAGTTTATTACCATGATTTTTAGATGAATCCTTTGCTGAATGAATTATGGTGACAGCGTTTTTTGGAGATTTGAAATGGAGGTAATACAGATACCCGACAAGAACCAATAAAACCGCATTAATAATTAAGGAAAGTTGCTTCATTAAAAAAATTTATTTTCCCGGAAAGATAAATTAAACAATAAAAAGCGAAAAGTTAAAAACATGAAGAGTGATATCTTACAATTTTAATAAACAGGAATAAGGGCAAAGAAACTGCTAATGTAAGTTTTTATTGAAGTATAAAAACAAGTGATGTAAATAAAAAAGGAGCAAGAAAAATCATGCTCCTTATATTAATTCAATTAGTCCACTTTATTCTTCTTCATCAAAAGCCATTGCTTCTTTACTTGTCATCAGCAATTCATATTCTTCTTTGCTGCCAACTACCATGTTATCAAAATCTCTTAAGCCAGTACCCGCAGGTATTGGATGGCCTGTGATAACATTTTCTTTTAAGCCCATCATTTCATCTGTTTTACCTTGTATAGCTGCAGATGATAATACTTTGGTAGTTTCCTGGAATGATGCAGCAGATATCCAGCTATGTGTACCCAACGATGCTTTAGTAATACCTAATAATAATGGTGAAGATGTTGCGGGACGCGCATCACGGAACTCTACAATTTTTTTATCAGCACGACGCAGTATTGAATTTTCTTCTCTTACTTCACGTAAGGTAATAATTTGACCTGGCCTCATTTTAGTGCTGTCACCCGACTCAGTAACAACTTTTTTATCGTATATCCAATCATTTTCCACATTAAAATCATAACGATCTTCAGTATCTCCTTCAAGGAATTTTGTATCGCCTGCATCTTCAATAGTAACCTTGCGCATCATCTGGCGAACAATAACTTCAATGTGCTTGTCATTTATTTTTACACCTTGCAAACGATAAACTTCCTGAATTTCGTTCACCACATATTCCTGCACTGCAAACGGACCTTTGATTGAAAGTATGTCTGCCGGAGAAATTTGACCATCAGATAACGCAATACCAGCTTTTATAAAGTCACCATCCTGGGCAAGGATTTGTCTTGTTAAAGGAACAAGGTATTTTTTTATTACACCATCTCTTGCCTCAACAATAATTTCCCTGTTACCACGCTTAATATTACCGAAAGAAACCACACCATCTATTTCAGAAACTACTGCAGGATTACCTGGGTTTCTTGCCTCAAACAATTCTGTAACACGTGGCAAACCACCGGTAATATCTCTTAACTTACCTAACACTCTCGGTATCTTTACAACTACCTGGCCTGCCTTCACCTCTTCTCCTTCTTCCATAATAATATGCGAACCAACAGGTAAGTTATAACCTTTTGTTTCTTTATTACCCTCAATTATCAATGATGGAATCCTGGCTTTATCCTTTGTTTCAATTACTACTTTTTCCCTGTGCCCGGTTTGTTCATCAGCTTCTTCACGGTAGGTAATACCTTCTACAATATGTTCAAATTTTACATTACCATTTATTTCCGAAACGATAACATTATTAAATGGATCCCATGTGCAGATCACTTCGCCTTTATTTACTTTTTGGCCATCTTTTACATTTAATGTAGCGCCATAAGGAACGTTGTTGGTTATAAGTAAACGATCATTTTTTACATCCATAATCCTTACTTCACCGGTACGGCCGATAACCACTTTTGCTTTTAAACCATCATTGCTTACAGCATCAACAGTTCTTAATCCATCAAACTGGATGGTACCATCAAACTTAGCTAATAAAGTAGATTCAACAGACGCAGAACCTGCAACACCACCCACGTGAAATGTACGCAATGTTAGCTGTGTTCCCGGCTCACCAATTGATTGTGCTGCAATTATACCAACCGCATCACCACGCTGCGCTGTATATCCTGAAGCTAAATTCTTACCATAACATTTTACGCAAACACCACGCTTACTTTCGCAGGTTAATACCGAACGTATCTCTACAGTTTCAACGCCAGCCTCGTCAATTTTTTGCGCAATCTCATCAGTTATTTCTGCTCCTGCTTCAGCAATTAATTCATCAGTGAGAGGATTGAAAACATTATGCAAAGATGTTCTTCCTAAAATTCTATCGAATAAAGGTTCAATAACATCTTCATTATCTTTTAAAGCAGTAGTAGCAATGCCTCTTAATGTGCCGCAGTCTTCGTCAAGAATAACTACATCCTGTGCAACGTCAACCAGTCTTCTTGTAAGATAACCGGCATCAGCAGTTTTCAAAGCCGTGTCAGCTAAACCTTTGCGGGCACCGTGTGTCGAAATGAAATATTCCAACACATTCAATCCATCTTTAAAGTTGGAAAGAATCGGGTTCTCAATGATCTCACTTCCCGTGCTGCCTGATTTACGTGGCTTAGCCATTAAGCCCCTGATACCTGCCAGCTGTTTTATCTGTTGTTTAGAACCTCTTGCACCGGAATCAAGCATCATGTAAACAGAATTGAAGCCCTGCTTATCCGCTGCTAATTCACGAATTAAAGTTTCTGTAAGGCGTGTATCTACACGGCTCCAGATATCAATTATACCATTATATCTTTCGTTGTTAGTGATAAGGCCGGAATTATAATTATCCCATACTTCATCAACCTCCCCAGTTGCATTAGTAATCATTTCCTGTTTGGTATCAGGAATAATGAGATCATTAATGTTGAATGATAATCCACCTCTAAAAGCCATACGGAAACCAAGCTGCTTAATATCATCCAGGAACTTTGCAGTGGCAGGAATATTTGTCCACTTTATAATATCACCAATAATTTCACGCAACGCTTTTTTAGTGAGCAATGCATTAATATAACCTGCACCTTTTGGCACATGCTGGTTAAATATTACCCGGCCAACAGTAGTATCAATCAATTTATTTTGAAAAGTGCCATCATCGTTACGAATATCCACTTTCACCTTGATTGGTGCATGAAGATCAATCTGCTGCTCATTATAAGCGATGATAACCTCTTCCATTGAATAAAACGATTTGCCTTCTCCTCTTACTTTTAATTCGGGGGTAGATTTTCTGCCCTTTGTAATATAATATAAACCCAATACCATATCCTGTGAAGGAAGTGTAATTGGTGTACCATTCTGAGGATTTAAAATGTTATGCGAAGACAACATTAATACCTGCGCTTCCAGAACAGCGGCGTGGCTTAAAGGAACATGCACAGCCATCTGGTCACCATCAAAATCCGCATTGAATGCAGTTGTTACCAATGGATGCAACTGGATCGCTTTACCTTCAATAAGCTTTGGCTGAAAAGCCTGTATTGACAAGCGATGCAGTGTTGGAGCCCTGTTCAATAATACCGGGTGTCCTTTTAAAATATTTTCAAGAATATCCCAGATAATTGCTTCTTTTTTATCTACTAACTTTCTTGCGCTTTTTACGGTTTTTACAATGCCTCTTTCAATAAGTTTGCGAATAATAAACGGCTTAAATAATTCTGCGGCCATATCTTTTGGCAAACCGCATTCGTGCATTTTTAATTCAGGCCCCACAACAATTACAGAACGACCGGAATAGTCAACACGTTTACCTAAAAGGTTTTGGCGGAAACGTCCCTGCTTACCCTTTAATACATCACTCAAAGATTTCAAAGCTCTTCCACCTTCAGCTTTTACAGCATTTGATTTTCTTGAGTTATCGAATAAAGAATCAATTGCTTCCTGCAGCATACGCTTCTCATTTCTCAAGATTACTTCTGGCGCTTTAATTTCCAACAATCTTTTTAACCGGTTATTCCTGATGATCACACGACGATATAAATCATTAAGATCAGATGATGCAAAACGGCCACCATCCAACGGAACGAGCGGACGAAGCTCTGGCGGAATAACAGGAATGTATTGCATCACCATCCATTCCGGACGATTATTAATTCTTGTGTTTGCATCACGAAAACTTTCTACAACGCTCAATCTTTTTAAGGCATCTGCTTTACGCTGTTGTGATGTTTCATTAGCTGCAGCATTTCTTAAATCAAATGATAATTGGTCAAGATCAATTCTTTGCAACATATCATGAACCGCTTCTGCGCCCATTTTTGCAATAAATTTATCCGGATCTTCATCAGGCAAATGCTGGTTATCTTTTGGCAGCGTATCTAATATATCAAGATATTCTTCTTCAGATAATAAGTCTCCATAATTTTGACCTTTATCAGCACGGATACCAGATTGTATTACCACAAATCTTTCATAATAAACAATGGTTTCTAATTTCTTGGAACTCATTCCTAATAAATAACCAATCTTATTTGGAAGAGATTTAAAATACCATATATGAACAACAGGCACAACTAATTTTATGTGTCCCATTCTTTCACGACGAACTTTTTTCTCTGTAACCTCAACACCGCAACGGTCGCA
>CAXSDW010000097.1:1870-12947 GCA_964236235.1 uncultured Chitinophagaceae bacterium | reverse complement strand
GACATTAACAACAGAAAAAGTGCTTAATGAAAATTTTGCTTGATGAAAACCTCCCCCGCAAACTCAAAGCAGATTTTGGTATTAATTACAATGTAAAGACTGTGAGAGATATGGGTTGGCTGGGGAAAAAGAATGGAGAACTTTTAAATCTGATGGTTTCTAATAAGTTTTTTTTTTGTAACTCTTGATAAAAATCTTCGCTATCAACAAAATCTTGGTAGATTAGAAATAGTTGTTTTTTTATTATTAGCAGTAAATAACAGAAGGATTACTTTACAAAAACTTGTTGAAAAAATTAAGCAAAAAATTAAAGAAGGTAATCTGAAAAAAGTAAATGAAGTTTTTTAATTCTCTCCCACAAATGGATTAAATTTCTTCTCTGCACCAATGGTGGTTTCTTGCCCATGGCCGCTGTACACTATTACATCATCAGGTAACACAAATAATTTTTGTTTAATACTGTTTATTAATGTTTGATAATCTCCGCCCGGCAAATCAGTACGGCCAATGCTGTCTTTAAATAAGGTATCACCTGAAATAATAAAACCTTGTTTGCGGCAATAAAAACAAATGCTTCCGGGAGAATGGCCGGGTGCATTTATAATTTCCAACTCATCATCACCAAGTTGTATTTTACCAGGCTCATCTAAAAAAATAAATTGTCCCTGGTAATTGTCAAATGGAAGATTAAACATTAAGCCCGAAGCCGGCGCCATTTGGAGCATCGCTTCTTCCTTTTTATGAAGCTGCAGCGTGAGCCCATATTCCTCAGCAATAAATTTATTACCGAAAACATGATCTAAATGGCAATGTGTATTGAGAAGTAATTTCGGTGTAAGATTTTGGCTTTTTATTAAGCTTTGTAATGCATCTTTCTCTTGAGAAAAGTAACAACCCGGATCAATTATAGCACACTCGTTTTCATTATTAAAAAGAACGTAAGTATTTTCCTGAACGGGGTTAAATATAAAAACTTTAACGTGAATCATAATCTAAATTATAGTTAATTAAATTCATTTTACTGGTAAGATTGAAACGACTAATTTTAATAAATAATCATTAGCTAATGCAATTTCAAAAGAAACGTATAGTGAAAAAATTTTTTTTATCGGGGATACTGATTATCGTTTTTGGCCCATTACTTATAGCACAGGTAAGCAGCGTAGAATATGGTAAAAACCGGTTACAGTTTAAAAAATTCAACTGGCAATATTATCAAACACAAAACTTTAATGCCTACTTTAACCAGGATGGCCAGGAGATAGCAAAGTATGTGGCACAAGTAGCCGAAAAAGAATTGCCGGGTATTGAAGCCTTTACTGAGTACAGCTTACAGCGCAGGGCGAATATTGTTATATACAACAGTTTTAACGATTTGCAACAAAGTAATATCGGGCTTGGCATTGACTGGCAAAATACCGGCGGCGTTACCAAATTAGTGAATAATAAAATAGCCATTTATTTTAACGGGGATCATAACAATCTTAGAAAACAAGTACGCCAGGGAATAGCCAGGATACTAACCGACAACATTTTATTTGGTGATGATCTTGGAGAGTTTGCGGGCAATCAAACTTTACTTGATTTGCCTGTATGGCTCACTGATGGCTACGTGGCTTATGCTGCAGAAAACTGGAGCACAGCTTTGGATGATGATCTTAAAAGTGAAATGCTGAGTGGAAAATATCGCAATTTTTACCAGCTTGCATTTGATAAACCTTTATTGGCAGGCCATGCTTTCTGGTATTATATTGAGGAAAAATACAAGAGAGAAAATGTTACTTATTTTTTATACCTCGCAAGGGTTTATAAAAACCTAAACAGGGCAAGTCAGCAAATTACCAAGCAAAAATTTAAAGCGGTTCTTGCTGATTTTATGGAATATGAAGGCACAAAATATGAACAGGATATTTCCCGTAGGAGGAATTATCCAAAGGGAAGTGAAATAACAAGTGTTGAAATTGGTAAGAGAAAAGATTACTTCCATTTTAATGTAAATCCTAATAAACGCAATGGCTCTTTTGCTGTAGTTCAATATAAAAAGGGAGTTTACAGGCTTTTGTTAAATGAAGAAGATAAAGACAAAACATTGTTGAAGTTTGGCGTAAGAAGTAATGTTGACGGGATAAATCCAAATTATCCAATGATGGCCTGGGATCCAAAGGGAACAAGGCTTTCAGTATTATATAGTGAAGAAGGAAGGATTAAATTATTTGTATTTGATGTACTTACAAGAGTGAAGCCATATAAAAGAGATCTTACAGATATTTTTGACCAGGTGCAGGATATGAAATATATGCTTGACAGCAGAACTTTATTATTTTCTGCAGTAAAAAATGGTCATTCAGATATTTACACTTATGATATTGAAAATGAAAAAGCAAGGCAGGTAACCAATGATGTGTATGACGATCTTGATGCATCATTTGTAGCTTTTCCTAATAAAACAGGTATAATTTTTTCCAGCAACAGGCCATCAGGTTCTGCTAAAAGCGCTGATACCGTTTTACCAAATAACCGTTACAATGTTTTCTTAATTACAGATTTTGCCACAAATAAAGCAGAGCTTAACCAGATCACGCAACTTACCAATCTTAAGCATGGTGATGCCCGCTTTCCAACGCAGTACAATAACAATCACTTCACTTTTGTAAGCGATGAAAATGGTATCGGTAACCGCTACGCAGGATTTTTTACAACAAAAGCTGCTGGTCTTGATACACTTGTTTTAATTAATGATGATATTTTAAGAAATCCAACTCCACGTGAAGTAGATTCATTGCTTAGGTTTTATAAAAAGCAAGATGTAGATTCAATCGCTGTAGTGGCTGTTTCCAGTGACTCTTCTTATGTTTTTCCACTAACCAATTATGGCAGCAGCCTGCGTGAAACCAGGGTTGCAGGCGATAACAACCAGGTAAGTGAAGTTACCAGGGAAAGTGATGAGAAGATTTTATATAAATTAAGAATTGACCAAAACGCTTTGCAGCGCCGCAATGTAAGCAGTACGCCAACTGCCTACATGAAGCGTATTATTCAGCAGGAAAGAATTGGAAGAGGCCAAACCACAATCTCTGAGCCTTCAGACAGCACAAAGAAGACGGAAGATATTTTTCAAAATGAGTTTGGCAATGAACCGAAAGATTCCACAAATAATAATATGAATAACACGGCTCAGCCGGAAATGCCAACTGTGTTATCAACAGCTAAACTGTACCCATATAAACCACCAAAATTTGCAACGGATTACCTGGTGAGTGGTTTTAATAATTCAGTTTTAGTTAACCGTTTTCAGCAATACCAGGGTGGGGCAGGGCCAATTACGCTTACTTCAAGCACAGATTTAAATGGTATCATTCGTATAGGTACTACTGATATTATGGAAGATCTTAAATTTTCTGGCGGCTTCCGTTTATCAACCAATTTAAAAGATAATGATTGGTTGTTTATGTTTCAAAACTTAAGAAAAAGAATTGACTGGGGCTTTACGTTTTATCGCAATGTGCAAGTGCTGGATTTTGAAAATGTTTATTTGAGCAGGCTTGCTTCAAACCTTTACCAGGCCAATATTAGCTATCCTTTTGATGCAGCAAGGAGTGTAAGACTTAACATTGGTTTTAGAAGCGACAGGCAGGCATTACTTTCCTTAGATCCCACCACTTTGGAGACTCCTGATATAAAGAAAACCTACGGACTCGTACACCTGGAATATGTATATGATAATACATTAAATCCGGCTCAAAATATTTGGAATGGCATTAGGTACAAAGCTTATGCAGATTGGAACACCCAGGTAGATCATTTAAAAACTTCTGAAGGCAGGTACACATTTAATGTTGGTTTTGATGCAAGAGTTTACTATCCGATCTATCGCAATTTTATCTGGGCAGGAAGAGCAGCTGCAGATTTTAGCTGGGGCAATCAAAAACTTATTTATTACCTCGGTGGCATAGATAACTGGATTATGCTTGGCAGTAACACCAAATTGAATCAAAATACAGGGCAAATAAAATACAGGTATTTTAATCCAAATAATCCACCGGACGGAGATGTTGATTATGCATTTCAATCATTAGCGGTAAATATGCGTGGCTTCATTCAAAATGCTGCTAATGGAAATAATGCAATGGTATTAAACAGTGAATTCAGGCTGCCTGTTTTTACAACCTTATTCAGTAAGCCAATTAATAATGCTTTTCTCAGAAACTTTCAATTGATCCAGTTTGTTGATCTTGGATCAGCATGGAATGGTAAATATGATAAAATTACAAGACCCAGCATAACCTATGGTGATGTACCAATTCAGGTGAAAATAAAAACAGGTGGTGTTGGTCCTTTCCTTGGTGGTTACGGCTTTGGCGCAAGAAGCACGCTTCTGGGATATTTTTTAAAGTTTGATGCCGGCTGGCCCATGGTAGGTTTCTTTAAGGGAAAGCCGATTTTATATTTAAGTATGGGATTAGATTTTTAGAAATATAATCTATACAAATAATTTTGTAATACTGAACTCCGGCATATAAATAAAAATTGTTATACAGAATCCTTGTTAATGAATTTATCTAATAAGATTGGGACAAGTATTTAAAAACTATCAAGTACATTATTAATACTATTGCATGCAGCATTAATTTCATCTGCTGTAATATTAAGTGGCGGCACAATACGCAAACAATTTGGGGCAAATAAAAACCAGTCAGTAAAAACACCTTTGCCAATTAAAGTATTTATTACTTTTTTGTTTTCATTAAAATTTTCAAACTCAACTGCAATCATCAATCCGCGGCTGCGAACATTTTTTATTTTAGGATGATTTAGCAATGAAATAAATAATCTTTCTTTTTCTCTTACTAATAAGATTAAATTTTCATTTGATAAAACCTGCATAGCTGCAAGGCCTGCAGCACAACATATCGGATGGCCGCCAAAAGTATTTATGTGACCAAGCACTGGATTATTTGTAAATGAATCCATTATTTTTTTATCAGCTATAAATGCTCCCATTGGCATTCCACCGCCCAATGCTTTGCCAAGTAAAAGAATATCAGGCACCACATTAAATTGTTCAAATGCCCATAACGTTCCATTGCGGCCAAACCCGCATTGTATCTCATCAAGCACTAACAATGTTCCAGTATTATCACATTTTTTTCTTAATGCGCTTAACCAATTATTTTCAGGAACAATTACCCCGGCTTCTGCCTGGATGGTTTCAGCAATTACACAAGCAGTTTTTACTGTTATTAATTCAAGGTCTTCAAAAAAATTAAAATTTAAATGCAACACATCAGGTAATAATGGACGAAATGAATTTCTCCAATATTCATCTCCCATTACACTTAATGAGCCTTGTGTACTTCCGTGATAAGAATTTTTAAATGCAATGATTTGTGTTCTTCCGGTAAAACGCTTTGACAGTTTCATTGCGCCTTCAGTTGCCTCAGTTCCTGAAGCTGTATAAAAAACTGAATTAAGAGATTGTGGCAAATTATCTGTAAGCGCTTTTGCATACAACGTTTGCGGAGATTGTACTAATTCTCCATATACCATTAAATGCAGGTAATTATCTGCCTGTTTTTTTATAGCTTCAATTACTTTTGGATGCCGGTGACCAACATTGCACACGCTGATTCCTCCAATCAAATCAATGTACTCTTTTCCATTTGCATCCCACATCTTGCAACCTTCCGCCTTCACAATTTCAAGACATATTGGTTCGGCCGATGTTTGCCCTACATGATTGAGAAAAAGCTGGCGGTTGGTCATTAGTTGTAGTTTGGCAAATAAACAGGTGCAATTTACTTTAGTAATTTTATTACCATCATGCAATAAATAATCTTATCATCATTATAAAATTAACAACATGTCATTAATACTTTCTGTTAACGGAGTGCAGCCTGCCTTTGGTCTTAACTGCTATATTGCGCCTAACGCAACTATTACCGGAGATGTAACAACCGGCGATGATTGCAGCTTTTGGTTTAATGCTGTGGTAAGAGGCGATGTAAATACAATACGCCTTGGCAATAAAGTAAATGTGCAGGATGGCGCAATTATACATTGCACTTATTTAAAAGCTGGAACTGTAATTGGAAATAATGTTAGCATCGGACACAATGCAATTGTACATGGATGCGTTATAGATGATAATGTATTGGTGGGCATGGGCGCTATATTGATGGATCATTCGCATATTGGAAGTAATTCTATAATTGCTGCCGGCTCAGTAGTTCTTGAAAATACAGTTGTGGAAGCCGGGAGTATTTTTGCTGGTGTTCCGGCAAAAAAAGTAAAAAATATTTCGCAGGAGATGATAGCTGGTGAAATAAACAGGATTGCAAATAACTACATTATGTATGCTGAATGGTATAAGTAAATTTTTAACAATTTATACATTATTTAGTGCAGGCTCTTTGCATCTTAATAAGATAAGATTACGTTAATGAAGAAAGGCCTGGTTGCAATTTTATGTGTATTTATTTTTTGCAGTTGTTCAATTTTTAAAAAGAAATATGGATGCCCGACCAATGGAAAAAATATTGGCGCAGAAAGAATTTTATCAGGAGATAAATCGGCAATTAAGGCGGCTAAAAAAGCAAAAAAATTTAATTCATAAGTAATAATTAAGAACAAAACCCTATAACCGGAAACTTAAAAATAAATCCGTATGTCATATCATTTAACCACTAAATATGGTGGAACAGAAGTAGTTATTGATGATAACTGCGGCATCTCAAAATTTTATCTTATTGCAGATACACTTGCAGAAGTACTAAATGTTACCTTCCTTAACAGGGTTGATGATGCTGAAATATTAGATTGGGACTTTAAATATAATAGCCATCTTTTAACGTTGCACTACAGTATTTTTAATGGCGTTTCTATCTTACCAAACAGCACCAACGCCGGGCAGGAAGACAACAAAGCTGTATTGGAAGTAGCAGGTTTTTTAAAAAGAATGACCTATTAATTACTAAGGAATTCACCAGCTTTTATCCTTTATACTTTCAAGAATATTACAATAACTTACATACCGCTCTATTGAGATATTACCGGCATTTACTGCTGCTTTCACTGCGCAGCCAGGTTCATTTACATGTATACAATTATTAAACTGGCACTCATTTATTATCGCTCTCATCTCAGGAAAATAATGTGATAGCTCATGCTTTTCAATATCCATTAAAGCAAACTCACGCAAGCCGGGTGTATCAATAATTTTACCTCCAAAATCAAGATCGAACATCTCGGCAAATGTAGTAGTGTGCAGGCCTTTACCGCTCCAGCCGCTTACATCCTGGGTTTTTAAGCCAAGCTGCGGAAAGATCAGGTTTATAAAAGAAGATTTGCCTACACCGGAATGGCCGGTCAATAATGTAACCTTGTTTTTCAACAAAGATTTCACTTCTTCTACGCCTTCATTTTTGGCAATGCTCATGGAATGCACTGCATAACCAATGGTTTCATAAATTAATTTTATTTCATTAAATTTTTGCTGCTCCTTTTTTTTATAGAGATCAGCTTTATTGAAAATAATTATTGCCGGCACATGATAGGCTTCAGAAGCAATTAAAAAACGATCAATAAAACCTTGTGATGTTTTAGGTTCTTTTAAAGTTGCAAATAACAGCGACTGATCAAGATTAGCCGCTACAATATGATGCTGGTTTTTGTTATGAGGAGATTGCCTTGTAATGTAATTTTTTCTCTCGGTTATTTCATTGATAACAACAGAATTTTCCGCTTCATTTTCCACTTCGGCTTTTACCAAATCACCAACAGCAACGGGATTTGTAGAGCTGATGTCGTCAATTTTAAACTTTCCTTTTATTCTTGCTTTATAAATATTTCCGTCCGGCGATTTAACTACATACCAACTGCCGGTTGATTTATATATTGTTGCCTCCATTATGCAATTTAGTGAAATGAAAGGATGTGGAATGTGTGGCGTATGATGTAAGATGTAAGATTTCAGTTGTCAGAAGTCAGATGTCAGTTGTTAGATGCAAGAAGTTAGATGTAAGATGTTTGATGTAAGAGTATGTGAAGTATGAGGTACAATGTGTGATGATTAACACTGTAATTGTAAAAGAAATTTATCAAGAGATTACGGAAATTTTTTGAAGACAGTAAACCTTAAAATAACTTCCAGCAGCAGAAAAACCATGGCCGCAAAAACAAAAGGATAAAACTTTTCTGTATAGCGATGAAAAGTTGTTATCTGAACTTTTGATTTTTCCAGCTTATCAATTTCTTTATAAATGTTTTCAAGCCCGGCATTATCTTTAGCTCTAAAGTAAGCGCCGCCTGTTTCAGCAGAAATATTCTGCAAAAGCTTTTCATCAATTGCTACTTTTTCATTCTGCATTACAATTCCCATTGGCGTGCTAACCGGCGTTGGCGCTACTCCTTCAGTTCCTACACCAACAGTGTACACCTTTATTCCATAAGCTTTTGCAATTTCTTTTGCTGTAGACGGATCAATCAACCCGCCATTATTTACACCATCAGTAAGCATGATTATTATTTTGGTTTTTGCTTTACTGCCACGCAGGCGATCAACACTTGTAGCAAGGCCGGAGCCTATTGCAGTGCCATCTTCAAGCAAGCCATTTCTTATCTGGTCAATTTGTAATTTAAGTACAGCATGATCTGTTGTTAACGGGCATTGCGTAAAGCTTTCACCGGAAAATATAACAATACCAATTCTGTCAGCAACTCTTCTATCCACAAAATCACTGGCTACTTTTTTTGCCGCTTCAAGGCGGTTAGGCGTAAAGTCCTGCGCCGTCATACTGCCGCTAACATCAATACATAAAATAATATCAATGCCCTGTCCTTCGGTTTGTTGTTCATCGTTACTTGTCCGCGGATGCGCTAATGCCAATATTATACAGCCTAATGCAAGCAGCCTGAGAGCAAATGGAATGTTTCGCAAAGAATTTTTCCATGTATTTATATTTTTAATACCGGGTATTGATGAAACCGCTACAGAAGCCTGCTGACGCCTGCCTTTAGTTATTTTCCATACTATCAGTAAAGGAATTATTGCCAGGAAATATAGAAATACCGGCTGGCCAAAGTTTGTATTTTCAAGGTATTCAAATATCACTTTTAATTGATTGATCTATTTTTTGAATAACTTTTTTTGTGTTTTCCAAAGTCGCTTCACTATCACTGTTTGCCGGAACATATTTAGCAAATTTCACAGCATCTGCCATTTTTAAATTATTTGCCGTTGATCCGATCTCATCTTTTTTTATCTTCAGTTCTTCCAGCTTCATTAATATCTCATCAGAAGTAAGTATAAGTAAATTAGCATTTGTTTTTCTTGAAATATATCTTTTAAAGATTTCTCCAAGCCGGGTATGAAATTGCTTTACATTCCCTTTGATTAACAACTGCTGTTGTTGTAATTCATTTAGGGATTTGATGGCTTCATCAAGCGGAGAAAGTTTTGAATCAAAAACATTTACAGGCTTCTTTTTTCTTACATTTTTAATTAAATAATAGATAAGAAATATTAGTAACAGAAGAGATAACACTGCTGCAACCCACATCCAGAGCGGCCATTCGTCTTTTACTTCAATTATTGTTTTTATATCATGAAATGGTTTTATACTATCAAGCGGAGAATACGAAACAATTATGCGAATAGAATCTGTAATCAAATTAACAGGCTTGTTATTCATCAACGGTGTAAAGTTTACCACAAATGATGGAATAGTTTGTAAGCCGGAATCGAATGATGTTATTGAAATTATTTGGGTTAAGGTAAGCAAGCCGTTGGCCTGTATAGAATCAATCTTTTGTCTTTCTACTACTTCAAAGTGTGCAATACTATCCGGAAAACCAAGCCATTTAAGCTTGTAGGCATTCGGCGAAAAACTGGCTTCCACCTTATATTGCAGCGGTTCACCAATTAAAATTCCTTGTTTATTAATTAACGTTTTTACAGCGGGCATTTGGCTACTGCCAAAAAGTGGCGCCAGGTAAAAACACAATGCTATTAAAAAAGCTGATTTATAAATTTTCAATAGTCATCTTTTAATGTTCCATGAGGTTGTTTTAATAAAGAAGAAATCATCTTCTTTTTAAAAAGAACTGTTGTAAAATTTTTACATAATCCTCATCAGTACGGATATGAAGAAGGTCGGCGCCGGCCTTTTTAAAAATGTTTTTACAACGTTCACTTTGTTCCAAAAAATTTTGCTGGTAATTGTAGCGCACAATTGTATTGCCGGTATCCATCCATTTTGTTTTTCCCGTTTCAAGATCCTGCACCTGCAACATTCCAATATCAGGCAGTTGCATATCCATCCTGTCATAAACCTTTAATCCTATTACATCATGTTTTTTTCCTATCACTTTAAGATTATCGTCATAATTATTGTCTAAAAAGTCACTCATAATAAAGCCAATATTTTTATGGTGCGACATTTTATTAAAGAATTTTAAAGCTTCGCTAAGGTTTGTACCTTTTCGTTTTGGCTGCGCCGTTAGCAATTCTCTTACAATATAAAGCGCATGTTCCTTTCCTTTTTTCGGCGGAATATATTTTTCTATTTTATCACTAAAGAATATTACGCCTACTTTATCATCATTATTGATAGCGCTAAACGTAAGCACAGCGCCAACTTCAACTATCATATCTTTTTTTCGCTGGTGAATTGTACCGAACAAAGCGCTGGCGCTTACATCAACCAATAATATTACAGTAAGCTCTCTTTCCTCTTCAAATACTTTTGTAAACGGATGAGAATATCTTGCGCTCACATTCCAGTCAATAAAACGCACATCATCTCCAATGTCATATTCCCTCACTTCCCTAAAACTCATTCCACGTCCTTTAAATGCAGAATGATATTCGCCGGTAAACATATGCGTAGTGAGCTTACGGCTGATGATCTCCAGCTCTTTTACTTTTTTTAATATTTCGGAAATAGATAACACGTTGTTCGTTGCTCGTTGTTTGTTGGTCGAAATTTTATTTCAATTCAGCTTTTTGAAAGTAGTTAATCAATCCATTTAAGATTTGAAGATTTTTTTCAATCAATGGAACTATATTGTTAATTTCTTC
>CAXSDW010000097.1:0-1770 GCA_964236235.1 uncultured Chitinophagaceae bacterium | reverse complement strand
TTCCAACAAGAAAAGCCAGGTTTATTAATGTTTCTAATTCATAAAGAGATCCTCGTGCAATATGCAAAAAATGAATTGTATCTTTTTTATATTGCCTGCCAATTCCCTCAGCGATATTAGAAGGAACAGATACTGCCGCACGTTTAGTTTGGGATGTTAATCCAAATAATTCTTCTTTTGGGTATTTGGCTGTAACCTGATAAATTTCTTTAACAAGTTGCATTGCGTTTTTCCATGCATCCAAATCTTTATAATTATTCATCTCTAAATAGTTACTAATTTCACCTCCGCAGCCATACAGCGGCCAACGTGCAACGAACAACGACCAACGGACTTACGGCACATTAACCACTCTTAATATCTCTGCAATTATCATTTCTACATTTACATTTTCTGCTTCTGCTTCATAGGTTAAACCGATACGATGACGCAAAACATCTTTGCAAATATTTCTTACATCTTCAGGTATTACATAACCGCGTTTGTTTAGATAAGCGTAAGCCTTGGATGCCAAAGCCAGGTTTATGCTCGCTCTTGGCGAACCTCCAAAACCTATCAGCGGCTTCAATTTTGGCAGATTATATTTATCAGGATAACGTGATGCAAAAACGATGTCTAAAATATACTGCTCCACTTTTTCATCCATATAAACCTGCCTCACCAACTCTCTTGCTGAAAGAATTTCCTGGTTTGATACCACCGCATTTATTACTAATGGTTTTAATCCCTGCACATTTTGTCTTATAATAAGTTGCTCTTCTGCCTTTGACGGATAATCTATAACAACCTTCAGCATAAATCTGTCAACCTGCGCTTCTGGTAAAGGATAAGTGCCTTCCTGTTCAATCGGGTTTTGTGTGGCCAAAACAAGAAATGGTTCTTCAAGATTATAAGAAGAACTGCCAATGGTAACCTGTCTTTCCTGCATTGCTTCAAGCAAAGCGCTTTGCACTTTAGCAGGCGCCCTGTTTATCTCATCAGCTAAAATAAAATTTGCAAATATTGGTCCTTTGCGAACCATGAATTCATTCTTTTGCTGATTATATATCATGGTACCGGTAACATCTGCCGGCAACAGATCAGGAGTAAATTGTATCCTGCTGAATTTTGCATTAATTGTTTGAGCAAGTGATTTTATTGAAAGTGTTTTAGCCAGTCCGGGCACACCTTCCAGCAAAATATGGCCATTGCTGAGCAAGCCTATCAGCAACCTTTCAATCATATGATGCTGCCCGACTATTGTCTTTCCGAGTTCACTATTTATTTTATCAATAAAACCCGCTGAGTAGTTTATTCTTTCATTCAGCAAACGAATGTCTTCTGCGGTTTGTAGCATAAGTAACCAGTTATTTATTGGGCTGCAAAATACGAACTACCGTTAATAAAATATACGGCCACAGCAAACAGTACTCAAAAGAATGGTTAAATTGTGCGCTAAAAATTATGGTAGATCAAAACTTAATTACAACAAGCAACCAGCTTGAAGGTTATAGAATAACAAAGCATTTAGGGATGGTAAGAGGTATTACGGTAAGATCAAGAAGTGTTTTGGGAAATATTGCAGGAGGATTTCAAACGCTTTTAGGTGGCAAGATATCCATCTACATTGATCTTTGTGAAAGGGCAAGACAGGATGCATACGAGCAATTAATAAAACATGCTGATGAACGCGGCGCTAATGCAATTATAAATATGCGCTATGATGCTAATGAAGTAATGAGCGGAGTTACAGAAGTATTATGTTATGGTACAGCAGTGCAGGTGGTGAAT
>CAXSDW010000096.1:0-13405 GCA_964236235.1 uncultured Chitinophagaceae bacterium | reverse complement strand
TAAATGGGATTTACTCCTATAGCTAAAGCTTACATTTTAATGATGACCTTTCTTACTCCCTTAAGCAATAAACTGAAACAGGTCATAGTTTAAAGACATTCAACTTACACTTTAATTAGTTACTGCCTGCATATGATAAACAGCAAGCACTGATATCATGTGTTTGATGTGATAGATTTTTTTCTACAGCTTATGTAGGATGGCCACAATTTCCAATTCAAAAAATCGTTCTAAAGGATATTATCGAAGCTGGTTATAGCAAACCTGCTTACATAATAATATAGGCTTATCTACAAGCTCACTTAATAAATGCAATATGATAAGGGCATGTTATCTCTTTTTTCTTCTGTTGGTAATTCCATTCTGCGGATTTTCTCAAAGCAAACATTTAAAGTTCGAGCACCTGCAAACAAATGCCGGCCTTTCCCAGAGTAATGTTTTATCCATCTTGCAGGACAGCCGGGGATTTATGTGGTTTGGTACACGTGATGGCTTAAATAAGTATGACGGTTATCAATTTACTGTTTACAGAAATGATCCTAAAGGCAAGAACAGTATTAGTAATAATTATGTTCCGGATATTGTTGAAAGCGCAAATGGTGATTTGTGGATTGCAACCTGGGGCGGAGGATTAAATCGTTTTGACCGTGAAAAAGGAATATTTATTTCTTATAAGCATGATGCAAAAAATGAGAGAAGTATTGCAGGCAATTTCATTACAACGATTAAAGAAGATGCCAATGGTAATTTATGGATTGGCACTGAGGCAGCCGGTTTGGATATGTATGAGAAAAAAACGAAAACTTTTATCCATTATAAATTTGACAGTAATAACACTCAGTCAATAAGTGATGATTTTATAAGAACCATTTACAGGGATAAAGAAAACAAACTGTGGATCGGCACAATGCATGGAGGCGTCAATATATTTGATGCACGCACTAAAACATTTACCCGGTTTCAGCATAATGACAAGATTGCAACATCACTTTCTTTCAACGACATTTATGCCATTTTTGAAGACAGCAAACAGCAAATGTGGATAGGTACAAACGGAGGTGGTGTTGATCTGCTGAACAGGAAAAATAATGAGTTCAGGCATTATAAAAATGATATTCATAATATAAATAGCCTGTGCAGAAATGAGGCACATGTTATTAATGAAGATGGTGATAATAATATTTGGGTGGGAACGGAGAATGGCGGCTTGTCTGTATTAAATCCTGCAACGGGAATATTTAACACTTATGTATATGATGAAATTGATAACACAAGCCTCAGCAGCAATTCTATTTATTCTATTTGTAAAGATAATAAAGGGAATATGTGGCTGGGTACGTTTTCAGGAGGAATTAGTTTTATAAACCGTGACAACCAGTTCGTTCATTTTAAACATACATCTTCCGGTAAAAGCCTTAGTGATAACAAAATTTTGTGCATCTATGAAGATTCAAAAAAGAACATATGGATCGGAACAGATGGAGGCGGCCTTAATTTATTTGATCCGGTTACTGGCAACTTTACACATTACATTCATAACGCTGACAATAAAAATTCTATATGCGGAAATTATGTATTGAATATAGCTGAAGACAGCGAAAATAATTTATGGATAGGTACATGGGGAGATGGAATAACCGTATTTAATAAAGAGAAAAATACATACAGGCATTTTAAAAATAATCCTGCTGATGCCAACAGTTTAAGCAGCAATAATGCATGGAATGTTTACCAGGATAACGAGAAAAATATGTGGGTGGGAACTTACGATGGTGGATTAGACCAATATAATTCAAAATCTAACTCTTTTACTAAATACAGGTATGATGTAAATAATATTAATAGTATTTCCAGCGATAGAATCTTTTCAATTTATGATGACAACAATGGTCATTTGTGGGTTGGCACCGACGGTGGCGGCTTGAATATGCTTGATAAAAAAACTTTATCTTTTAAACATTATTTGCATCTGGATAATGATAAAAACAGCATTGCCAACAGTATTGTTACCCATACATACAAGGACAAAAAAGGAATATTATGGATTGCAACAGCTTCAGGTCTTTCGGCCTTAGATATTAAAGCCAATGCCATTAAAAATTATACAACTGAAGATGGGTTACCAGGCAATAACATTTTTGGTATACTTGAAGATGACAACAACAATTTATGGATAAGCACTAACAGAGGCATATCCTTGTTTAACCAAAAAAATAACACATTCAAAAATTATGGAGTGGTTGACGGGCTTCAGGGTAATGAGTTTAAAGAACAAGCATTTTGCAAATCAGACTCAGGTGCTTTTTACTTTGGCGGCAATAATGGCTTCAACATGTTTTATCCAAACAGGATAGCAATTCCTTCTTTCGATCCTCCATTAGTGTTAACCGGTTTTAAAATTTTCAATAAAGAAGTCCCTGTTGCTTCAGACAGTATTCCTTCTCCTTTAAAAAAAGATATAACAGAAACAAAATCTATAACGCTGCCTTACAATAACTCGGTAATCGAAATAGAATTTGCTTCCTTAAATTATACCAGCTATGAAAAGAAAAGGTATGCATACATGCTTGAAGGGTTCGAAAAAAAATGGAACGAATCAAGTGATAAACGTTCTGCAAGCTATACCAATCTTGATCCGGGAAGATACACCTTCAAAGTAAAAGGTTTAAATAATGCAGGCGAGTGGTCATCAAACGTTTTAACTCTCGAGTTAATAATTACGCCACCTTTTTGGTTAACATGGTGGTTTAAAATGTTAGTAGCGCTGAGTGTTGTAGCAGGTTGTGTTGTGTTTTATAAAATACGCATGCGCAGTATAAAAGCCCAAAAAAGAGCGCTTGAGAAACAGGTGGAAGAACGCACCATACAATTGACAAATTCCACACAGGAAGAACATAAGGCAAGGCTTGAGGCAGAAAAAGCTCACCAGGATGCAGAGCTTGCCAACCAGGCAAAAAGTGTTTTTCTTGCTACCATGAGCCATGAGATAAGAACTCCTATGAACGGTGTAATTGGAATGTCTTCTTTGTTAGCTGAAACAACACTTAATGATCAGCAACGGGAATACACAAATACCATTACTACCTGTGGCGAAAGTTTATTAAATGTGATAAACGATATTTTAGATTTTTCTAAGATTGAATCAGGTAATATGGAATTGGAACAGGAGGATTTTAATCTGCGTGCATGCATTGAAGATGTGTTGGATATTTTTGGAACCAAGGCATCAGCAATAGGGCTTGATCTGGTTTACCAGATTGACAATAATGTTCCTGCGCAGATTGTAGGAGATGATTTAAGGCTAAGACAAATCATAACAAACCTTGTAAGTAATGCTATGAAGTTTACTACAAAAGGTGATGTATTTGTAGGCGTTCATTTAGTTAAATCAGATGAGTTAGAAAATATAACATTACAATTTGAAGTGCGTGATACAGGTATTGGTATTCCGCCGGATAAATTAAGCCGCCTGTTCAAGGCATTCTCACAAGTTGATTCGTCAACCACGCGTAAGTATGGCGGCACAGGTCTTGGGCTTGCCATCTCAGAAAAATTAGTAAAAATAATGCAAGGTGAGGTTCATGTGGAAAGCCAGGTGGGACAAGGATCTACGTTTTCCTTTACCATAAAAACTGTTGCAGGAAAAAAAGTTCTTAAAGCCTATACACAATATAACATGGCAGACCTGCAAAATAAAAAGATATTGGTTATAGATGATAATATTACCAACAGGGCAATCTTAAAGAGCCAGCTTGAGCTTTGGAAATTAATTCCTGTACTTGCAGACTCCGGCCAGGAAGGATTAGATACTTTAGCCAAAGATGATCAGATTCAACTGGTGTTAACTGACATGCAAATGCCGGAAATGGATGGACTTGAACTGGCAAAAAGTGTAAGAATAAAATATCCTTCGCTTCCTGTGATCTTGCTTAGTTCTGTAGGTGAAGATTACAGTAAAGACAATTCTAAACTATTCACATCAATACTTAACAAGCCTGTGAGGCAACACATATTAAGCAAACACATTTTGAACGCACTTCAGCCGGAAAATAACCTGGCACAGGGTGACAAAAATATTCAACAAAAATTGCCGGCAAACTTTGCAGAAAAGCATCCTTTGGAAATTTTAGTTGCAGAAGACAACGTTATAAATCAAAAAGTGATTTTCCATATTCTTAATAAATTAGGTTATAAACCCGGTCTTGCCGAAAACGGAGCTATGGCCGTTGAAGAAGCACGTCAAAAGAAATATGATTTAATATTGATGGATATGCAGATGCCGGAAATGGATGGTCTGCAGGCCACACGCTTCATCAGGCAGAACATAGAAAGCCAGCCAATAATTATTGCGCTTACGGCGAATTCAATGCAGGGAGACCAGGAAGAATGTTTAAACGCAGGCATGAACGATTATATTTCGAAGCCGGTGCGGTTAGAAGCATTAACAGGCAAACTGGAAAAATGGTATTTAGCTATAAGTAAAAATTCACAGCTTGTTACCACATAGTTGTTAGGGCAGTCACTGGCATTATAAAATATTCATGTGAGCTATTTACGACAAACACATTAGTTATAAAAAATTTTCGGTAAACATTAAAAGACTTAACTTTTACAATTATTCAAAACCACAATATCCATTTATGAAAAAAACCACAATTTTAATTGTATCGCTTTTAGCATACACTCACATTTTTGCAAATCTGGAACAAGGCAAATGGCGATGGCGCAATGATAACGGCTCGCAAACAACAGCCGCCTGGAAAGCAGGCCAGGATACATCAATACTACTATTTTCAACAAGCGAAATTTTAAGATTAAGGTATGAATTGTATGCGGCCCCATCTATACCAGGAAACATCCTTTACATATCAGAGAATCTGCAATATGCTACAAATACTTCAGGCCCATGGACAACTATTGACACCATTGCAGGTTCAAAAGCTTTTATGATGGCAAACACAAGTAATTTCGTTTTACAAAATGATTCAACAACAAGACAGTTATCCGGCACTAATCACACCTTCTTGCCTGGTATAACCATGGTTGATTCAACTTTGGCAACACTTAACAATTTTGTAGGTCAACAGGCAACTGAGCTGGAATGGGCTATCAGGGGCACTTCCAATACATTACCTGCAACTATTTATTATTTCAGAGATTTTTCTAAGAAGCAAACCGTAACTTATGATTCATATCCGTCGTTAACTACGGCCTCTGTATTACCCGTAAGGCTTACCGGCTTTACTATAAACCGTGAAGACAAAAAAGTAAAATTGGATTGGGCTACTGCCTCCGAGCAAAGTAATGACCACTTTGAAATTCAACGCAGCAGTGATGGACGAACCTGGAAAACCATTGCCAAATTAAAAGGTAATGGCACTACTTCGTCATCGCATAGTTATACAGCATATGACGAAAGCCCGTTAAGCGGAATAAACTATTATGTAATTAAACAATACGATGCTGATGGCCGTTCTTACCAATCTGATGTAAAATCATTGAAGATGCTTATGGCATCAGCAAAAATTATATCCGTATCTCCAAATCCATCACATTCAGGAATTAATTTCAGCCTTATAAACCAGGGAAGTTCTAATGTTGAAGCGATACTTACTAATACAAACGGTATAATTATTCATCATGAAATAATTAAGAGTGTTCAGGCCAACGTAATAAATAAATTACAACTTGAACACCAACCTGCACCAGGTGTATATATCTTAAAACTAAAAGCAGAAGGACTTTCAGAGAGCATAAGAGTGGTTATTCAATAAACATTAATCTTTACATAATAAAAGGGAAAGTCAATCTTATCATTGCATCTTCCCTTTTATTTTAAATTAGAGATTATCCGCTAAGTTGAAGAGTTTAAAATAATAATGAAAAAGCATTTGAATAATTCGTGGCTGCCCGCTGCATTCTCAGGGTTATTAACCTACATAGCGATATGCCACATCAGTTTTATGTTTACATGGATTTGCTATGTTCCATTGTTTGTTGTTATAAACAATAAATCTCCAAGGCAAACTTTTCATACTGTTCTTATTTTTGGTTTTACCTTTTCTTGTCTTGCTTTTTTTTGGATGGTACCCGGCGCTGAAAGATTTACCGGATATAATATTTTGTATGGTTTAGGAATCTTCCTTATCTCATCTGTTTTTTATACTTTGTTTTGTGCTGCAACATTTTATTATTTTTCTGTTCTTAAAAAACCAGGTGAAAATTCACTATCAATTTTTTTAAATACTATTCTGGCAGCATCTGTTATATGTATTGCAGAAGCGCTGTTAATGCTGTTATCAGCAGGGCTTCCGTGGTTTGATATACACTCTGGAAATGGATTGGCAGAAAATCTTTATAGTATTCAGCCTGCATCTGTTTTTAGTATCCACATTCTTACATTTGTAGCCGTGGCGGTTAATTATTTAATTGCCATCATTATAACAAAAAAACGCTGGATAAAGCTTTACATACCTGCTGCTATTGCTACAGTATACCTGTTGGCCGGCTTTCTCTTACTTCAAAATTTCAACAATAGTTTACCTGAAAATAAACCTTTTAATGTTGCTATTCTTGCAGAAAATATTGCCCCGGATATTAAGTGGAATGATAAGACAGGAAACCTGCTTGTTCAAAAATTACTTGATCTAAATCACGAAGCTGTAAGTATGAAACCTGATATGGCATTATGGTCAGAATCCGCTATACCATGGACTTACAGCAAAGATGATGACCTGGTAAAAGAAGTACTTAAGATAACAGATCCGGCAAAATTAACCCACATTATGGGCATAAATACTGCATGGAAAACCAATGAAGTTTTTAATTCCGCTTACTGCATTTTGCCCGGCGGAAATGTAACAGGTCGCTATGATAAGCAATATCTTTTATCGTTTATTGAAAAGCCATTAAACGGATGGCTTATGCCCTTTTTTTCCAGCAACGGATTTTCTGCGTTGAATGATAAAGAGCATAGCAACCCTTTAACAACACCTTACGGCAAAGCAGGTTTTCTTATTTGCAATGAAGCTGCAATACCTGCTGCTGCTGCAAACCAGGTAAAGCAAGGCGCAGAATTTTTGATGAACATGAGTAATGACGGCTGGTTCAATGATACATATATTGTAAGGCTCCATTATTATTATGCAAGATTAAGGGCAGTTGAATCAAGAAAAGATATTGCGATAAATTGTAATAATGGTTACTCCGGCCTCATAAAAGCTTCCGGTGATATTAAAGTAAAAGAAAAAAGTACTGAACCATTTGTAAAGATTATCCCGATACAACCGAATAGATATATAACTATAGCATCGTCATATCCGGGAATATTTATTTATGGTTGTGCCATTTATCTTACTATATTTTTTGCGTTTACATTCAATAAAAAACAAACGCAAACCTCATACATTAAAACCGGTTGAGTTTTAATAAAACAATAACTCCGGCAGTATAGCCGGAGTTATTGATGTTTATGATTGATGTTACCAATTTGCTCTTCCCCATGATACAAGTGAATTAAGCCCACTGCCACCGGCGAAAATGTTAGTATCTTCAGGTGCGTTTTCGTGACCACTCAAAACTCCTATTACCTGGTATCCTCCATCATCCCAGTAAGCAAATAAAGGTCCTCCTGATTGTCCGCTTGCAATATCCGCATCCGTTTCTAACTCATAAGTATCATATTCATCACTGTCATCATCGTATACAGTAATACTTTGCTGAAAACTTGGTTCCACGCCATTTGCACTAAGATCGTATGGATACCCAACATGAGACCAGTACGGCTGATTTTCCCATGAGTTATCAAAACCCCGTGATCCAAAATATCCAAGCCAATCCCCCAGCGGCTGATCCAACTGGCAAATGGCCATGTCATAACCTGCCACTGTATCAATTTCTTCCCATGCTGCAATGCCTGTTACCTGCGCAGTAACACCGGCACCAAGGATAGACGAGCCATCAAACATATCGGGAACAAAAGTAATAGAAGCGGTAAGCGGCTGGCCGGGTGTCCACAAGCCTGCCACTACATGTGATGCGGTTATAACAAAATTTCGGCCAACAAGAGTAGCCGAACCCCATTTGCCCGGTGAAGATATCCTGCCGGTACAACGCCATGGATAGTTATTATCATAAAATACATAGCGGTTATCTGTTCCTGTTAATGCTTCAAAATTTGCAAGCTGAATTTTACGGCCGTTAAAACGCTTAAGCGTGGGCCGGGCTTTTCTTCCAACTAAAAAAGGATTGGTTGAGCTGAATTCAGTTTGCCTTGGATTAAAAGATTTATGAATAATTCTGTTACCTCCTTCTTTCAAATGATTTGGTAAAATTAATCCGCCAGCAGGTTTCATATCTTGTGCAGATATTGACCTTTGCCTTTCGTATAGCCATTCCATATCTTCATGTTTAGATTGCCTGATAGCTTGTTCTAACAATGAAACCGGTTTTGCCATCCGTTCTGTTTTGCCGGATTTTTGTTTTGAGGATGTTCCGTTCCTTTTAATTGCTTCCATATCTTTTATTATTGATTTTTTTATCCTACTCTGTTCGCTTTTCGGATGCCGCGCCTTACTCTTTTAATTGGATTTTCAGGAGTACTCCGGTATTTGTTTTATTTCTTAGTCGAAATGAAATAATGGAATGGAAACATTAAAGTGATCTCTAATAAAAAATTAAGAAGATACTGAACAATCTAAAAGGTTACACAAAATGCCCGGTACTGGTTGTACAGATCAAAAGTTTACTGATATGCAGCGCATGTACAACTGCAACACAAGGCAATCAAGATCCTTATGTACAACCACTTTCCACAACCTTGGTATTTATAGCATTACTTTTGCTTTGTAAAAAATAAATGACCAAACGATTCAAATGTGAAAAACAGTTTCTTTAGCAGTAAGATAAAATCAGCAGCTTTTGCCATTGTGGCAATTGTAGTACTGCTTATAATCTGGAACATTTTTTCCTCGTCTTTCAGGCAATCTACTTCGCCAAATATTGCCGGTATTTTAATTGCAGGGCTGTTAACAGGCGCCGTAATCATGTTACTGATATGGAGGCTGACAGCGGCCGGCAATAAGAAAGTAGTAACAGAAAGTTCGCATACCATTGTAGAAAGTATCCGCAAAGTTTTTAAGATAGTTTGCGCAGAAGGACATTTTAATGAACTGTACAATTTTGAAGAAACGAAAAAGATATTCGGATTTATTCCTTCAACAAAAAGAGCGCTTGTAATAATAGAAGCAAAAGTTTTGGTGGGCTTTGATTTTGAAAAATGTGAATGGGAAATGGATGAAACAAATCATACAATAAAGCTGTTATCCTTTCCCCAACCGCAAATATTAAGCATTGAACCTGATTATAAATATTACAATTTTGATGAAGGAATTTTTAATTTACTTAATCGAAAAGATCTCACACTAATACAGGCTAATGGTAAAAAGCAGGTAGAAATCTCTGCCATTAAAAGCCATCTTCCCCGCATTGCGGCTGAGCAAATGCGAACGATTCTTACAGAAGTAGTGGAATCAAAGAAATGGCGTTTAGAAAATTCACATAAGATTACTGAGCCTAATAAAAAATTAATTGAAGGCAGCTGAATAAATTATTTTGAACATACTTTGATCAAAAGAAAAGATATTATTGCGCATCAACTATATATCTTTTGATGCAGTAAAAGTTTCGCAATGAAGAACCTTTTCTTCAAACTCCAACAAATATTTTTCATCCTGTGGATAATACCTTGCCTTTTCATACTCGTTGCCTGCAAAACTTTTTACACTTTCAATATTATCCCATTCAGAAATAGTATAAAAATGGCAAACGTTATCTTCTATTCTCCAAAGAATTTTAGCAGATAAGTTTCCGGGTGTTGAAATGTAATCGGACAAACCTGATTCCTGAACATATTTTAAATACTCATCAGCATCTGTTGCTAATGTTCTTCCATGCCATATTCTTGTTATCATTTGTAAGAGTTTAAAACTTGCATATCAAGTGTTCATATGTCACAACTTAAATGTTGTTATTATTACCGTGAATATTTATACAAGCCAATAGAGTACAAATGAGGGCAATTAAAGATGAAATTGTTCTAACAATATTTAAATTGTTCCATTTTGTTTCAAACATTATTCTTTGTGCACCAATCGCTTCTTTCGAAGCTTTGGTGATGTCAAATTTGTCGAGCAAATTGTTTAGTGGTATGTTCCCAAAGACAGTCACAAAAAAAACTCCGGAAAAGTAAATGATTGTTGCAATTAACAAAAGCCAAAAAACTATGGGAACCGGATGAGCGTATTTGAGGTAAGTAGCAATAGGTAACAGGAGCAAGACGCCGAAGAAACTAATAAAAAATATTGGGTTTTGAATGGCTCTGTTAATTGATTGCATCGCTAAAATGTAGTGGTTGTCCGCAAGCCTGCTTAAACCCGGAGTGACTGAACAAGAATACGAATAAAAAAGTCCCGACATCAGGGCAACACATATCGTTGCACCTAATAGCAGGATATTTGATATAGTCATTTTAGAGCGTTTCAAGTTGAAAAAAATTGAACAAAAATTGTCACTTAATACTAAAGCATTTTTATGTTGGCATCTTAATAACGAACTAATAAACGCAACAAATGCTTAATTGAAAATCTAAAGTTGAAGATAAGAATTAATGTCGAAGAGTGCAATGCAAGCGGCTGTTTGCCGGATCATTCTATTACACCACTTTCGAGTATTGAAAAGGTCTTTCTATCGCAGTCGATTTGCGCCGTTACTCCATACGGTATAGTAAATGTGGGACAAGTATGGCCAAAGTCCATTTCAGTAACGATTGGTAATTCGTCGTTACCTTGCTCATCCCGGATTACTTCCAATAGTATTTTGTTATAATCGTCAGTAAACTTATTATCGTATGGTCTGCCAACAATAAGTCCATTTATTTTTTCAAATATCCCTTGTGCCGCATAGTTTCTTAATATCCGCCTGAAGTAAACAGGTTCCATCATTTCTTCTGAAGTCTCGAGAAACATAATTACATCTTGCCATTCGGCGGGGCTTAACCAAAAATCTGTCCCTTTAAGAAACTCCAAAACTTCAACACAACCACCGATAAGTCTGCCTTGAACCACACCACTGCCTTGCAAGTAATTCCAGCCTTTACCGGTGTTTAATTTTCGCTTTACGTGTTGAAGTTGCAGATCATTCCAGTCAAGAAATTCCGATGTCCAACCGGTTTCATTAGGCTTTATCTCACCAACAGGCAGTGCTGAAAAAAGAGTTCGCTTAATATCGTCAATCTGGTATTGATGCATTCCTCCGTTCTCTGCAAAACCTACCAATAATGATGTTCCATAAAATGACGTTAACCCTGCCTTATAACAAGCAAAATGAGTTACCGTCGTATCAGAAAAACCTAAAAATATTTTGGGATTTGCTTTAATTACAGAGAGGTCTGTGTATGGCAATGTTCTTATACTATCCTCGCCACCAATGTTCGAAATAATAGCTTTGATCGATTTGTCTGATAATGCTTCCATTAAATCATCGGCCCTTGCTTTTGGATTTTTAGAAATATAGTCAGCGGACTTCAACGCATTTGTTGTCTCAACCACCTTTAATCCGAAAGTCTCCTGAAGTTGCTTTTTTCCCTGTTGGTATCTATGCAACAAGTTACCTGTGCCTCCCCATGAAAGAGAAATGGCAGCTACTTTGTCGCCCGGTTGTAATAATGCAGGTTTGATGAGAGTTGCCATAAAATAAGCGCTAACGGATTATGGGTTTGTTGTTGAAATGTTAGAAAACATAAGCCAACAAATTCTTTGCAAAGATGGCGGCCTTGATACAGTGATATATAATAATGTCATCTTCCTTTTTCCAGGTATTTTACAATGGCAATTCTGATATCTGATTGAAGGCTGTTGCTGCTTGTATCTGCATCATATACTTTAAGTATGCCGGGATTAGCTGCATTAAGAAATTCAAGGTTGGCTTCTTTACCTGATAATAAAAATTCAGCCAGCGCAACTCTGTAGGTTTTATTAAGATCAAGGGCTTTATTATTTATAGTCCATAAACTTTGTGACGTATCATACAATACCGGCGCTGATTGTAGAAATCCACCTAATCCTATATTCTTTCTTCCGGTTTCAAGCACCTGCAATAACAGGTTTCCTTTCATATCTACTTCCCGAATGCTGCCACCAAAAGGAAGGGTGCGTATTATATCATATTGAGTAACTGGCGGTGTAAGTATATCATCAACTCTTATAGAACCGGAATTATAAATTACCACATCAGCCTGCGGACAAGCATTGGCTATTGCTGCACTTACCAGCCTTGTAAGATTTGTTGACTTGTTGCGAATCTCATTCTCCCGCCCATCCAAAGGTTCACCAGATGCAATAATAACTTTGCGGGCATCAAAGCCAAGTGACGCATAATTATTTTCTGCAATAGTATTCCACTTTTGCACTACTGCATTTGTATTGCTGTCAAAAGAAACACTTTCATTGAGGTATTTTAACTCAGGTATTGCTTGTATGGTTTTAGTTGTTTTATCTATCTCAAGCTTTACAACATAGGCTGACCTTGCATTTGCATGTGCCTTTGTAATGTAAATATTGCCTGCTTTTTCAAAACGCATATCATGTTCATGACCGCCAAGTATCATTGCAAGCTGCGGTATCTGCGTTGCCATTACACTATCATCCTGTATTAACTGGTGAGTAACAGCAACTACAGCATCACATGAATCTTTTATCCGGTTGTACATTTCTTTTGCTGCAGATAAAGGATCAGTATAGGTTACAAAGCTTGCTTTATTAAAAGGAATAGTGATACCAATAAAGCCTATAGCCGCAGTTGTGCCATCCTTGTCTTTTACATGCATGATGTAGGTCTTGGGAAAAGGAAAACTGCCTGTACTATTATTTTTTTCAAAGGGAAGAATACTGTCTCCTTTCTTATGAAAAGTATTGGATGCCACCCATTGAAAATGTGATTCATTTATCCGGTCCTGTAATTCATTTTCGCTTATATCAAATTCATGATTTCCGAAAATTGCTATATCCATACCTGCGGCATTCATAGCATCAATCATCTGCCTGCCGCGTATGCGCTTACCCTGGTACTGTAAACTATTGTAAACAGACGGACTTACAAAATCTCCGGCCATTACAAGAAAGGTATTCGGATTTTGTTTAAGGTATTGCTTTTTAAGTGTGGCCACTCTTGCCATACCGCCTTCCTTACCGCCATTGAGCGGCGCAATTTCATACACATCATTAACTTGTACAAAAACGATTTCAATTTTTCCATCATCTTTGTTTGTTGCTCTTTTGGAAGTGCTGCAGGAAGCTGATGCAAATACAACAGCTATTAATAAAAGCTTACGGATCATAACTGTTTAATC
>CAXSDW010000095.1:0-13405 GCA_964236235.1 uncultured Chitinophagaceae bacterium | reverse complement strand
GCTCTTGCTTTTGCAGCACAATCTTTAAAGGGTGAAAATATTTATCCTGTCACAGCTGAACAAATCAGAGAAAAACTTCATCAATATATTGACAAGCTTGATGAGACAAGGTTAGATGAAGTATATAAAATTATTGAAGAAGAAGATGTCGCCTGGCAATATTCTGCAGAAGACATAAAAATGTTTTACCAACGCCGTACTTCTTACCTAAATGGCGAAGGTAAAAACTACACAATGGATGAATCTATTAACAGCATTCGCAAATAATGCCTTATCAACTTATTATTCGTGATGAAGCACATTCAGATGCAAAAGAAGCCTACAGTTATTACGAAGAAAAATCTCCCGGGCTTGGTGAACGTTTTTTGCAGAATTAATTCAGCGCTATCAAGACATCATTGAGCATCCTGCATATTATGGTTTCATTGATGAACAAAAAATTATCAGGGATGTAAAACTCAGGCACTTCCCTTATTTGGTTGTCTATGAAATCAGCGATGATAAAGTAATAATCTATTCCGTCTTTAATGGCTATAAAAATCCAAACAAAAAAGCCCTCTAAATAAAAACTTTTACCTCTTCTAAGTAATTTGCAGCCATGCAAGCAACCTCAAAACTGTGGCAAAGCAAAGTGCTTTCCTCTTTCTGATTGCGATTCCTATTCATTTAAACAATGCACCCTACATTGATTATTTCATCAATGCCCGTGAAGATCACATCCTGGCAAAATATCAATACTAATATTTATCATTTTGCAGCACAGTATGGCCTGGGTTGGGTAGTAAGTAAAAATCAAATCATTTACCTGAAGCCCACCTTTCTTATAGAAACAGTTGTTATAGATTCTGTTCTTTTACAGTTAGAAGCAACAGACCTGTTGGTTGAAAATGAAAAATGTGGAATGAGCGCAAGGAGAAATTAAAATCTATTATGTGGACTAATTTAGTACACATAAATATTAAAACACAAAAGCCCGAAATCATTCGCAGCACCTGCTATAAGATTAATATTAATCTACTATTAAAAAACTTGATACCTGCCTATATTAAAAATGTCGTTTTCAATATTATTGTAATAGATAAGACCTACTCCTCTCGCAAACCACTTTTCTTCACTTGCTACAGGGGTGCCTGGTAAGGCTGAAATATAATAATCATAGGTCACTTTTATCACATCAGGAAAAGTTAACGAACCTACAGTTGCAGCAACACCTGCCTCCGTTATAGTAGTTTGTATATAACCCGTTACCGGGATACCAACTATAGTTCCGGAAAAAGTTTGTGATTGAAAAGAAGTGCCCGCCCCTACATTATCCTTTAGAAATGTATACTCACCACGAACAGGAGCATCAAATTGAAAAATATTGGTTAGATCAATATACTCAAAATAATCACCTGCTGTTTTTCTATAAAAAGCCGTATCGGGAGTTCCTGATGGAGGAATGTCATCAGATGTAAAAGCAGTATAATCATTACCACTAAATGTATAAGTACCAGCAATTGCCATATTAAGAATAGAATCTGATGTGCTGCCGGATTCCAGGCCATATGCCCAGTTAGAATTTACGGTTGTGGGAAAATAATCCTGGCTATTTACTGTTCCCGGTAAAAAGGTAATCGGGAAATTACAGGTGCTTGCTCCATACGTAATAGTAAAATTTTGAACACCGGCATTCAATGGTGTCCCTGTTCCGGCCAATAAGATATTTTGCAGGCCGGTAGTAGTAAAGGTGCCTGTTTTACTAAAGCTTACGCCATTTACAGCGCTTGTAGCAATATTATAAGTTCCCACGGTGGTTACGTTCACCTGTATTTGTACAGTATTTGAATCATTGAATGCTTTACCCTGTAAGTAAGTACCAGCAAGGGTTACAGGAGTACATGCACCAGCTGTAGCTCCTAACGTACCTGCCGAGGTATTACTTTGGCCGCCGTTATTAGTTAGATCAATAGTTGATATAAATGTGCCCGAAGTAATTTGAGTAGGTTTACCTGTTGAATCTTCTACCTGTCCTGAAAATGTTCCAACTATTTTATTATTTGCCAGTGAAACAATATTTACTGTAAACGGGCCTGCCAAAAAATCTCCTTTAAAAATTGTTTTAGCTGATGTAGAAAAGGTGAATTCACTTGAAGAAGATGATGCAGGATAACTTCCCACTGCAAAGTCGCCGGTTGTATATAATTGTATGGAAAAACTTTCCTGTCCGCTTAACGATTTTCCTACCAGTGAAAGAACCTTTGTACCTCCGAAATCTCTTATAAAGGCAGAGTCAATATTGCCATTGTATTGTACTGTGCTATCTTGAAATTGCCATGTGCCACCGGGCAGGTTTATATTTCCCCCTTCAACACTAAGTTCCTTTTGACACGAAGAAAAAATTGTAATAGCAAAGAGTGATAACAGGGCGATCTTGAAAATCTTCATTTATATTTTATTTAATTATGATATCTGCATTTTATCATTGACAATAGGTTCTGTTTCTGCCTGGTGAGAAACCTGGTCTTTGCCATGACCAAAGAAACGTTTTTGAAAAAGTAATATTGCAATTACCCCCGATGAAATAGCGGCATCTGAAAGATTAAATATCGGGCGGAAGAATTCAAAATCTTCTCCACCCCAAACGGGAAACCAGGAAGGAAAATGTGCATTTCTTATCACCGGAAAATAAAGCATATCCACCACCTTGCCATGTAAAAAACCGGCGTAGCCATTTGCAGGAAATATCCTTGATACGTTTAATGATATTGGGCTGCTTTCATCAAAAATAAGCCCGTAAAACATACTGTCAATTAAATTACCAAGAGCGCCGGCAAATATAAGCGCAGCACATATTAGAAAGCCGGGATGGTAATTTTTTCTAATGATCTGTTTAAGATAAAATACACCAAATATCACTGCAGCGAGTCTGAATAAAGTTAACAGCAGCTTACCGCTTTCACCACCAAACTTCCAGCCATAAGCCATGCCTTCATTTTCTATAAAATATATGCGGAACCAATTGCCGATAACCGGATGCCATTCCCCTATATGATAGTGGGTTTTTACATAGATTTTTAATGCCTGATCTACAGCTACTACTAAAAAAATAAACAAAAAAATACTTTTTCCTTTCACAATTTTATTATTATAAAGTAAAGATAATTTAAAATTGATAGCTGATAATTGAGAGTTGATAATGGAGTGTTAATAGTCATTTCCCAATTTCTAATTTCTGATTGCTGATTGCTGATTTCTTATTATACCAACCTACTCCTGAAAATATATTCGCTTTACACGCTGGGATATGCCGGTCATAATTTCGTAAGGTATTGTATTGCTCCAGCTGGCCAGTGATTGAATCGATAGGCCTTCACCAAACACCACCACTTCATCGCCTTCATTCACATTCTTCATCCCTGTAATATCCAGCATCGTCATATCCATACACACATTCCCAATCACAGGTACAAGGGCATTATTCAAAAGCATTTTGCCTTTTCCATTGCTTAAACTTCTTGGATAACCATCAGCATATCCAATTCTAACTGTTGCTATTTTAGAATCTTTAATAACTCTGGCTTTGCGGCCGTAACCAACAGTTTCTCCTGCTTTTATTTCTCTTATCTGCGAAATAGTAGTAGTTAATGCAGATACATTTTTTAACCTTGAAAGCATTGCAGCATTATTATCAATACCGTACAAGCCAATGCCAAGCCTCACCATATCAAGTTGCAATTCAGGATGCCTGCTTATGCCGGCAGTATTCGCAAGATGTTTAATAAAATCATACCCTAATATCTCGTGAAATACCTGGCAGCTTTTTAAAAAAATATTCGCCTGGTGCAAAGTGAATCCATCTTCATCTGCATCTTCGCTGGCAACAAGATGAGAAAAAACGGATTGCACTTTCACTCTTTTACTTTTGTGCAAATGATCGGCAAGCGCAGTAATATCAGCGCTTTCAAAGCCTAAGCGGTGCATTCCTGTATCTAATTTAATATGTATAGGAAAATAGTTTATTGCTGAGGATAATAAATATTTTTCAAGAGATTCTAATATTGCAAACGAAAATATTTCAGGCTCAAGATTGTAATCAACCAATGTATTAAAAGTATTTTCATCCGGGTTCATTACCATAATTGGCAATAAAATACCTGCCTTACGCAGTTCAACTCCTTCATCTGCATAAGCTACACCAAGATAATCTGCTTTGTGAAACTGCAGCAGCCCGGCTACTTCAAAACTGCCGCTGCCATAGCTGAAAGCCTTTACCATTGCCATTATTCGTGTAGAAGGATTAAGTAAACGCCTGTATTGTTTTAAATTATTTGCAATTGCATTTAAATTAATTGACAGGATTGTACGGTGTATTTTCTTCTCAAGTAATTGATTTATCTGTTCAAATTTAAAAACCCTTGCACCTTTTATGAGTATCGTTTCATTATTAAAATGCAATGCTTTAAAATCTTTTTTAAATGCTTTTACAGACTCATAAAAATTGCTTTCTTTTAAAAATGAGAACTGCTTTTTGTGGGCAGAGATGTGTGTACCAATAGCGATTAACCTGTGTATGTTTTTTTGCTTAAGAATGGAAGCAATTTCATTGTACAATTCAGTATCATTTTTCCCCGTTTGCAGTATGTCAGATAATATAATAGTATGCTTTGGATGTTGCTGTTGCTGGGCTAAAAATTCCAGCGCAATGGTAAGAGAATTTATATCTGCACTATAACTATCATTTATCAGCGCACAATTATTAATACCTTCTTTTAGCACCAGCCTCATTTCTATAGGAAATAACACGAACATTCTTTCTGATATCACGACTTCAGGAATATTCAACTGTAACAAAACGCACCAACAATTAACAGCATTTTCAATAGATGCATCATCTGTAAAAGGTATGGTAATACTGATCTCTTTCGCCATATGTATCGCTCTTATCAGCGAATTATCTCCAGCCTTTTCAATGTTGATCACCTGTAGTGTTGCAGGAAAATTTTTACTCCAGCTAAATAATTCTACCTGGTAGTATTTCTCTTTATGAGAATTTATTTTAGATAATAATTGAAGGTAATCAGCGCAAAAAATAAGTGTTGATACGTGGTTAAATAATTTTAATTTCTCGTCAATCTTCTCATCAATATTTGTAAATCCTTCGCTATGCGCCGCACCAATATTAGTAAAAACGCCAAGCGTTGGCCTAATGATCTGTTCAAGTATTTCCATCTCACCTTTTTGTGAAATGCCTGCCTCAAAAATTGCCATCGTGTGTGATGAATTCATTTGCAGAACACTTAAAGGCACGCCAATTTGAGAGTTATAGCTTTTAGGACTGCGAACTATGTTGAAATCATCTTCCAGCAATTGATTAAGCCATTCTTTTACAATCGTTTTACCATTACTTCCGGTGATGCCAATTACCGGAACTGCCGTATTATTAAATGTGTTACGATGGTAAATTGCCAGGTTCTGTAATGCCTGTAAAGTATTTTTTACAACTATAAAATTTGCTGTTATATTTTCCGGCGGATGTATCGTTTCATCAATTACAAAATTGGTAACGCCTTTTTTATAAAGATCGTTTATAAGATTTTTGCTTTTTAAATGATCTGCGTGTAAAGAAAAAAAGATAGTGCTTTCCGGAAAAGTAAGCTTTCGGCTATCCAATAATAAATGCCGCAAAGGTGTTGAAAATGCTTGCCCGATAAGAACTCCATGAGTTACTTCAGCAACTTTATCAATTGTATAATTAATATCTGCGGTCAATTAAATTTAAATAGTTACTTATGTTGCATCACTTTCAGGTAATACAGGCTTTTTAAAAATTAAAGAAAGAACTATAGCGCCACCGAGAAAAACAATTATTACTCCTAATGAAACAAGTGTTGGTATGTGAATATCAAAATATTCTATCAGCATTTTAGCGCCTACAAAAATCAATACCGTTGCAATACCTTCCTGCAGATAATCAAACTTATTTACTGCTCCTTTTAAAAGGAAAAACAAAGACCTTAAGCCAAGCACAGCAAATATATTTGATGTGTAAATAACCATTTTATTTTTAGTAATGGCAAATACTGCCGGGATAGAATCCAGTGCAAAAACAATATCCGTAACAGCAAGCATTAGCACCACTACAAACAATAATGTAAAATGTTTTTTGCCATCAATCCTTATTGTATATTTTCCTGCTGCATCAGTATCAGCAATGGGCAATATTTTTTTTATAAAACGATAGGCCAGGTTTTTATTGGCATCAAATTCATGTTCCTGTTTTGCAAAAAACATTTTGATACCTGTATAAATTAAGAAGGCGCCAAAAATGTATAATATCCATGAAAACCTTGTGACCAATGCGATGCCCAATGTTATAAAAAGGATACGAAAAAGGACGGCCATAAGAATACCCAATAGCAAAACCCTTGCATAATATTGCTCCTTAATTTGAAAGAAACTGAAAATAAGAATAAAAACAAAAATATTATCAATGCTTAAACTCCATTCCATTAAGTAAGCGCTGATATATTCTATTGCAATTGTTTGCCCGTTTTGATACCACACAAACAGGAAAAAAGCCATTGCCAGTACAACCCAGAAAATGGTTTGATATAATGCTTTCTTTATAGAAATATTTTGCGATTTTTTACTCAGCAGGCCGAGATCAAAAATTAATGCGAGAAGAAGCACAATCCCGAAAATAAGATAAGTTATCTGTGGGGAGCTCATAGCGTAAAGATAAGTTTGGGCAAGCTTTAAACCCTTGTATATTTCCTTTTGCGCCAAAATTGATAAGCAAAACCAAAAAGGCAAATCAATACTATTGGTAAGAGAATATTTATTAGTTGCCACATTGTGCGTTGTTCTTTAATTTTTTCAGGATCTAATAAACGAAGTGTATAATCTTTGGCTTTTGCATCCAATATATTTTTTTTATTGGCAAGATATTCTACACAAGTCAAAAAGAAATCTTTGTTAGCATATTGGATTTTTGTGTATTTATTTACACCCATTGGCAATGGACCAATTTGTTCTGAAACATCATTAATAACTATATCTGCATCACTTGCTAAAATTATCTTTCCTGGCTCAATCGACTCTTTCAGAAACGGAAGATCGTAACTTTTCAAAGTATCTAACTGAGCCTGTGTTACCCGGTTGGCAAAAAGTGCTGAAAATTTACCTTCTAATAAAACAGCTACCGCAATATTTTTTTTGTTGAACTTATTTAGACTTTCCTGCGTTTGCAAACTATTTAATTCTATTATTGCCGGAGTAGCAAGGGTATAGGCGCTATTGGAAGAAGACAAGAGTATTGTTTTTTTTATACCCTCCGCTGCTACTGTATCAATAGAGCTTGCAAATTGTGCAAGAACATCTGCTTCATTTTTAACGATAAGATTATCAGACGCAGATTGTAATAATGGCGAGAAGGGCCAATCAAGCAACGCGTATTGAGGCTGTCCTCCTACATTTCCAACTATTTGGGGAATCTTGTCACTATGCTTATCAGCAATCAGGTCGTCATTAATTCTTACACCATATCGAAATAACAGGTCATTCAAATTAAGAGCCCTTGAATAAGCAATCATATCTCCACTTTCATTCTTCAAACTATCCTTCTCAGCATACAAAGCATCAATAAAAAATAACAGCCGGCCACCATTCATTAAGTATTGATCTAATTTAAATTTATCATCATCAGAAAACTTTTCTGTTGGCTTTACAATAACTATAACTGCATACTCCTTTGAAATAAAAGGTTGCTTTTTTATATCAACCGTATCAACAATAAAATTTTTTCCCAAAGTTTCAAATACATCATTCACTAATGGAAAGCCATATTTAGGCTCTCCATTACCATAAGCATAACCTATAATTGGAAAATCTTTTTGTGTCAATTTTTGGATTGCATTAGCAAACTTATATTCAAGTAAGGCTTCTGCACTATTTAATGATTGTTTATCTAAGACATTCTCTGAGTTAAAAACATTTTTTTGCACTTGTCCTTGCAACAAATCAATAGCTACTGTTTTATCGCCATACCTAACAATTGCGCCTGGAAAGATTAGCCGTTGATTTTTACCTTCGCCTTCTTTTGCTTGTACCTGCTGGTTAGTTGGTCGTAAACCCATCGCTACCAATGAATCAAACACATTAGCTTTTAAAGAATCATCCAAACCCTCTCCTGGTAATTCAAAGCTGTATTGAATTTTATTGCCACCGTAATTTTTAAAATTTTCAAGCAATTCCTGCGTACTGGCAGACAGTCTTTTAAACTCTGATTTAATATCGCCGGTTAATAACACCTTAATATAAACCGTACTATCTAAGTTTTGTAGTAATGACTTAGTTGAACCGGAAATCGTAAATTTTTTTTCATTAGTAAGATCGATGCGCTGATGAAATTGCGCTGCCAATACATTTATTATTATCAAAATAATAACTACAGGCACCCACCACCATTTACCTGCTTTATTGAATACTGACTTCATCTAATATCCTTAATTATTTTTATAAAGATTTTTTACAGTTAGCAAAAGAAAAAAATAAATAAGGCTAATAAAATAAATTATATCTCTTGTATCAATTACACCTCTGCTGATACTTTTGTAATGAAAATTTATACCAAGCATTTCTACATAATAATCTGCGTTGCCCTGGAGGGCAGGCAGTTTGCTTATGGCATCAAATCCAAAGTATATAATGAGGCATGTGAATGCGCTTAGTAAAAAAGAAAATACCGCATTGTTAGTAATGCCGGAACAGCACAAGCCTATGGCAGCAAATACAGCCGCTAAAAAGAACAAGCCAATGTAAGAGCCTGCAATACCGCCACTATCAATGTTTTCACCTGCGGATAAAGATTTAATTGTATACACATAAATGAAAGTAGGCAGTAGCGTAAAAATTATAGTGGCTAAAATTGCAACGTATTTTCCTGATACTATTTGCCATCTTGTTAAAGGGCGTGTTTGCAGTATTTCAAAGGTGCCTGATTTAAATTCATCGGAGAGAGAGCGCATGCTTAACGCCGGAATAAGAAATAAAAAAATCCATGGAGCAAGATTAAAAAAACCATCAAGCGTTGCATAACCAAAATCGAAAATATTACTGTCTTTTAAAACGAATAAAAACAAACCGGTTACCAGTAAAAATAAAAAAATAGTTATGTATCCTGTAAGGCTGCTGAAAAACTGGTGTAACTCCTTTTTTGCGATGGAAAACATACTTTTAAATATGACGCAATTTAAGTTTAGCAATTTAATAAACAGCGTAATAAACTTTTTATAGCAATTTATTATACTTGCTTTAGCACATTAAAACTTTGAATGAAATACAATATTTTATGCAACTCAGTTAATTTTGCATAGAGAAATGAATTTAAAATATAAAAAAAATCTTCCCGACTGTGCAGCATTTCCGCAATAACAAGTGTCTCTTTTCTGTGTATAAAATGTCATACAAATTTAGTAAGATTAATAAATTCTATTGCCGGTACCAGCCAAAGTAATCAGCATAGAATTTGAATAAGGTTTATCAAACCCAACTGCAAAGACCCCGTTTAATAGCGGGGTTTTTTTTATTGTATTCTTATGCATTTTTGTCATAATAGCATCTTACTTGGAAACTAAGATTATGAAAAAAATAAAATTTTTATTGCTTCCAACATTTTTGTTTTGTTCTTTCGGCGCTCTTTGCCAGCAAGCTGAAACCGCATTAAGGCCCCCACCGCCGCCTCCGGAACAACCAGCGCCTCCGCCACCTCCACCTATTTCACCATCGCATATTACGCCTGTCCACTTAATAAAACATTATCACAGCAAACCTTTACAACTGATCAAACCAGAAACACGCAGGGAAACTAAAGCGCCTGCACCAGTGGTAGATACGTTTAAAGAACGGTAAAGTTTATAAGAAATGTTGTATACAAAAAGCCTCCCATTGCGGAGGCTTTGTAATTCTAATAATATAAACCACTATACTGCGAAGCTTTCACCGCACCCGCAACTGCGGCTTGCATTAGGATTACTAAAATAAAATCCTTTGCCATTTAATCCATCACTAAAATCAAGAGTAGTATTTACGAGGTATAAAAAACTTTTAAGATCGGTTACAACCTTTATTCCATTATCATCAAATTCCTGGTCCATTGGCTTTTTTTCGTTATCAAAATCCATTTTGTAACTTAGGCCGGAACAGCCACCGCCAACAACGCTGACTCTTAAAAAATAATCATTTGCAGGAAGTTTTGCCTCCTGCATCAGGTTGCCCACTTTTTCCTTTGCTTTATCACTTACGTATATCATGGTTTGATGATTTGAAGATGTGAAAATTTGATGATTACATTCATTGTTAATTCACCCAATCAGCCCATTATCATTTGTTTAATGCACCACGCTTTCTTCAAACTTAATTTGCTCAAGACCATTTTTTACGCGGTAATCGTTTATAGCTGATTTAATTGCGTCTTCGGCTAAAACAGAACAGTGAATTTTTACCGGCGGAAGATTCAGTTCTTCCACAATATCCATGTTATCAATTTTTAATGCATCATCTACACTTTTGCCTTTTAGCCATTCTGTGGCAAGAGAAGAAGAAGCAATGGCTGAGCCACATCCAAAGGTTTTAAATTTGGCATCTGTAATCATACCTGTTGCTTCATCTACCTGTATTTGCAGGCGCATAACATCACCGCATTCAGGCGCACCAACAAGCCCGGTACCTACATTTTTTTGACTCTTATCCAAAGTGCCTACGTTTTTTGGATTCTGGTAGTGATCAATAACTTTATCTGAGTATGCCATATATTTAATTTAATAATTTATAGTTTATAACTGACAGCTTTTTAATGAGCCGCCCATTCAATTTTATTTAAGTCAACACCTTCTTTATACATTTCCCAAAGCGGGCTCATTTCCCTTAGTTTTAATACTGTATTACTTACCTGTTCGATGGTGTAATCAATTTGTTCATCAGTAGTAAATCTTCCTAAACCAAACCGCAATGAAGAGTGAGCCAGATCATCACCAAGCCCTAATGCTTTTAATACATAAGACGGCTCAAGAGAAGCTGAAGTACAAGCTGAGCCTGAGCTTAATGCAATATTTTTATTAAAGCCCATTAATAAACCTTCACCTTCCACATGCTTAAAGGAAATGTTGGTTACTTGTGGCAAACGATGTTCCCTGCTGCCATTTACATAAGCTTCTTCTAATTGTAAAAGTGTTGATTCCAGCCTATCTCTCATTTTGCTTATACGCTCATTATCACTTTGCATATCAAGCCGGCACAATTCACACGCTTTTCCAAAACCAACTATCCCCGGAACATTCAAGGTACCACTACGCATTGCACGCTCATGGCCGCCACCATCTATTTGGGCAGTTACCTTTACTCTTGGATTTTTTCTGCGTACATATAAAGCGCCAACACCTTTTGGGCCATACATTTTATGTGCGGAAAAAGCCATCAGATCAATGCCGTCTTTAATTACATCTACCGGAATTTTACCTACAGCCTGTGTAGCATCTGTAAAAAATAAAGCGCCATGTTTTTTTGTAATTGTGCTGATTTCTTTTACAGGTTGTATGGTACCAATTTCATTGTTTGCATACATAATTGCCACCAATATTGTAGTAGGTTTAAAAGCAGCTTCCAGGTCATTAAGATCAATTAAACCTTCCCTGTTTACCTGCAGATAAGTAACTTCTCCACCTATTTTTTCAATATGCTTACAAGTATCTAACACAGCCTTGTGCTCTGTAGTTGCTGTAATAATATGATTTCCTTTTGACGCATACATTTCATACACACCTTTTAATGCAAGATTATCACCTTCGGTAGCTCCGGAAGTGAATATTATTTCTTTAGGATCAGCGTTAATAAGCTTTGCAACCTGTTCTCTTGCATAATCAACTGCCTCTTCAGCCTGCCAACCAAAAGGATGATTACGGCTTGCAGCATTACCATAATGTTCAGTAAAATAGGGTATCATGGCTTCAAGCACTCTTGGGTCCATTGGAGTGGTTGCATTATTATCAAGATAAACCGGCAATTTCAACATAACTAAAATGATTTGATTTACTATTAATACAAATTTACACAAAAAGGCTAAAATTTTTTCTTTCCTCTCTTTATTAATCTTTTTTTTACCAATTTCGCAACGATCGTCTTCTATTAATGAATACAGAGACATAGCCGGATACTTTAAACTTGTAAAATTATTTCATGCTTAAAATTGAACATATAGGAATTGCTGTAGCACATCTTTCAAAATCAATTCCTCTTTTTGAGAAATTATTAAATACACCTTGTTATAAAACGGAAGCCGTTGAAAGCGAACAGGTAAATACTGCTTTTTTTAAAGCAGGGGAAAGTAAAATTGAGCTTGTAGAAGCGTATGGGCCGGCGAGTGTAATAAATAATTTTATACAAAAAACGGGTGAAGGTATTCACCACATTGCGTTTCAAGTGGAAGATATTGAAGCTGAAGCTAACCGGTTAGTAAATGAAGGTTTTACGCTGATAAATGAAAAACCGAAACCAGGAGCGGATAATAAGCAGGTTTGTTTTTTACATCCCAAAGGAACTAATGGCGTTTTAATTGAGTTGGTGATGGAAATGAGATAGTAAATTAGCATCATGAAGATCATATATCGTTTGATAATAGTTTGCTTGATGTTGAATATTTTTTCATGCAATAAAGAGCCTTGTGAATGTGATTTTATTGAGATTAATTATATAGAAGTAAAATTTATTAATCAGCAAGGGCAGAATTTATTTTTTGGAACCGCTTCTCTTTATAACATCGATAGCTTGCGAATTTTAAAAGAAGAGAACAATTTTAATATTAACAATGCCTCAGTGCGAAAAGGTTTCATTGATTCAACTAACCTGGCTTTTAATTTTTATGTTCACGAAGAAAAGAGTTATATCTATTATAATAGCCATACAAAAACTGATAGCCTGCAAATTAAATGGTTAATGAAAACAGGAAAATGTTGTGGAAGTTCTCAGAATTATTATGTTGTTGATTCAGTAAAATTTAATAACGTATTTGTTAAACCTGTAAATGGAGTATGTACTTTTGTTAAGTGATTAAATCTGTATAAAACGCTCTCTTATACGTAAGTGTTTATCCTCATAAACAATTTGTAACTTTCAATAAACATTTAAAATGAATTACGGCCCAATAAACATAGACCCTGAAACAATGGGCGGCACACCTGTTTTTACCGGAACACGAGTGCCGGTTCAAACGCTTTTTGATTATATTGAAGGTGGAGACGATTTAGATGAATTTTTAGATGACTTTCCTTCAGTTACAAAAGATGCAGCTATTCAGGTGTTAGAAATGGCAAAAAGGACATTAACAACAGAAAAAGTGCTTAATGAAAATTTTGCTTGATGAAAACCTCCC
>CAXSDW010000094.1:0-13547 GCA_964236235.1 uncultured Chitinophagaceae bacterium | reverse complement strand
CTTACACTGTTAATGCGAAAGACGATAATGTAACTTCTAATGTTGGCTTTGTAGGCACAACCATTAACCGTAGTTATGGACCGGAGAATAATGTAGATATTTCTATTATAGGCAACTCACCATTGATAAGCACACTCAATGCATTCTTAAATACGCCTTTGCTTGGCGGAATGATGAGTAACGGTAAAAATAAAATTGTAAAGATTGAAGGATACAAAGGCCAACTTACTAAAGAAGATAATGGTAATGGACAAACGAATTACACCATTCAAATACCGCTGGGTAATTCCCTTATAACTTTTACCGGAAAAAACACGACTGATTCAAAGATAATGGCTTTGGCAAATACAATACAATTGCAGCAGATTGCAAAGCTTATACAATAATTATTTGTTAACAGGCTAATTTCACCTAAGTTAAGCGGCTAACTTTTAAACAGTTCTATTAATAAAAAAAAGCAGCTTTTTGGGCTGCTTTTTTTTATTTAAAAAGAAGGTCTTATATACTAATCATTCGTGCGGTTCGTAGTACTGCTTGTATCGTCTCTGTCAATATCTACCTCGGTATTGCGAACTGTATCACTGATGGTTTCATCTCTTTCAGTTACTTCTTTATTCAGCGAAACCTCTTCTACCACACGGGCTTCTTTACTTACTACCGGAACTTCAGCATGCTCTCTCACTTCAATTTCACCTTCACGAAAATCACCTGCTGATGCCGGACGGTCAACTGTGTTTCTTTCCACCTGCACATTTTCTTCTCTCAGATTTATATCTTTGGATATATCTTTTTCTACAATACGGGAGCGCAGGCGTATGCCACCTGTTTCTACTTCACGCTTACCAACCTGTAATTCTTCCTTTATCACCGGAATAGTAGTCTCATTTTCTGTCTTGCTTCCACGGTTCTTATACAAATTTTCGTCATTAAAATGATCGTGATTATAAAAGTCATCATCTTTTCTGCTGCCACCTGCAAGAGCAGCACCACCAAGGCCGCCAAATACATTGCGAACACTTGTTTCATGTTCTGTATCAAACCTGTCTTCATCATATTCCGGCAGTGCACGCAATTGCTCTGCAGTTACCCCTTGTAATATTACATCATCGTCTTTCTCATGCAATTCTGCTATACCAATGGGCACAAGAACTTTTTTATCTTCAATATCAAACTCATTTTTATCAGTATCTACTACAAGGTAGCGTACTTTACGGTTTTCGAAATCAAAGATCAATTCATCTACCTCGCCTAATTGTTTTCCAGTTGTATCTTTTACGTCCCAGCCACGTATATCAGGCTGTCCGTCTACAACTTCAAAATCGCTGCCGCTTAACTTTTGTAAGCGTGTTTGTCTGTTATTTTCTGCTTCCATGATTATTGTTTGTTTTAATTAAAGGCATCGCCTTTGTTTGTGATTTAATAACTGTTTAGTTTTTAAAAACCTACTTTCCTGCACTTCCGCCACGGGCTACTATTTCTACACGCCTGTTTTGCTGGCGACCTTCTGCTGTTGCATTAGTGGCTACTGGCTGTGCTTCTCCAATTGCATTTTCAGAGATGCGGCTGGACTCAAAACCATTGCTTTGAAGCCAGTTCTTTACTGCATCAGCTCTTTGCTGAGCCAATTCTTTATTTGCGCCGGCGGTTCCTGTTGAGTCTGTAAATCCATACACTCTTACCTCACCACCATTATACCGCTTATTAATGGAACTTGCAATCTCTTTTAAATTAGCTGCTGCATCTGAACGAAGCGTTGCCTTGCCTTCATCAAATAAGATGTTTTCGCCTAAGCCATAAATAGCATATTCATTAGTGCCACGTACGTTAATGTTTTTATTAGTAACTTCTTCGTATTTAACTGCCGGAGCATTGAAATTAACACCATTCCAATCTCCTGCTGTAGTGGTGGCAGCGGTTGTAGTGGTTGATGCAGCTGTAGTATCTGTTGTGGTTGCAGCTACATCCTTATCATCTTTATGACGTGTTGCTAAAAACCAGATGAGCGCCGCTATGCCCAGCAACAAAAGCAGCCAGGGAAGAAACGATGTTTTTTTCTTGGGTTGAACATTTAATTCTGCCATTTTTTAATTGATTTTATTTTAATAAATATTTGTTAACAGGAACGTTTAAACTAATATCTGTGCCAAGATTTTTTATATCTTCTTTTGTGCATAAATTAATTTAGAATAAGTACAGTTGAGGTATTTTTTCAACGAACCAGGTAGAACAATATTAAGAATTGTTGTTATAGGAAGATTGTAATACTTGCAGAAAAAAAGTAATTTAGCAGAAGTTAGTTTTATGTCTAAAGAGCAAATCAAATTTGAAATAAACAAAATGCTGGAGAGTTTTCCTGAGCCAGCTCTGGAAGAGTTATTAAACTTTTTAAAAGAACTCAACCCAAAACAAAATTCTTCCGCTGAACCTTCTGAAAATAAATTTTTTGAAGAAGATAATCTTTCGGCCGAAGACAAATTATCTGCAGCAGCCGCAGAATAAACTCGGTTCTATAATGCTTAAGTTGCTTCGTGCAAAAAATGTAATGGTTTAAATTGCCGTAGTTATATTTCATTCGCAAAGCTGAATACTATTTGCAGACTGTGTGCTAAATTGTATCTTATTTACTTTAGCTGCGTTATCATAATATAAAATGAGGATACCGTAAGCGGTTTGAAAAGCATCCCACCCAACATCTTTTACTTTCGGACTTCCCAGCCATTTAAATAAGCCATTGCGAAGAGCTCCCATCAGCGGAAGACTAAGCGTACCCTTAAAGGCCGGGCCAATTTCTACATAATCACGGGTGGTATAAAAATAAATATCCTTGTCTTTATAAAAAACTCCAGCGCCGCATTTGGCTAATGTACCTTCTTCTTCAAAACTGGTAAAGCAAGGCAAATTAAGTTTGATTTGACCAACTGTAGAAGTTGGAAGTATAGTCTTATTCACAACTCCATCAAGAATATCAACATTAAACTCAGGACATTTGGGAGTTGTTTTTAATTGCGCCGATGCAGCAGTATATAATATTATTGACAGAAGCAATGCAATAATCGTTTTCATATTTTATAATCCTGTTTATTAAGATGTGCTAAAAAATGCAGTAGTGTTAATAAAGCAAATTCCTTGCTAATCTTTAGTCAACCTTATGGCACCTTTGCTTTATACGGAAATCCGGAACTTGTTTATTTGTTACACAATGTTATTCCGGCGATTTGGCTTCTATGGCTTTTGCATTGTGCTTTATAATATAAATTCTAACACGTATTTTTATTTTTTAAATTAACCCATAAAAAAGTTTCTTATGAAATCAGCGCATATAGCTTTTTCAGGCGGTGTACCTGCAAATTATGACAAGTACCTGGGTCCGTTATTTTTTGAGCCTTATGCGTTGAACCTGGTACAGCGCATTAAAGAAAGTGATGTGCAAAAGGTATTGGAAACAGCCTGTGGTACGGGCCGTGTAACAAAACATTTACGTAAAACCGTTTCATCTTTTGCAGAACTTATTGCCACTGATCTTAACCCTGGTATGATAGAAGTTGCCAAACAAATTTTACCTGCCGGAGACATACAATTCCAGGTAGCAGATGCAAATCAACTTCCTTTTGAAGACAATACTTTTGATCTAGTTGTGTGCCAGTTCGGTTTCATGTTTGTACCAGATAAACCTAAAGCTTTTAGCGAAGCATTTCGTGTACTAAAACCGCAAGGAAAATTATTATTCAACACATGGGATAAAATTGAAAACAATCCTCTTTCCAATACCGTTAAAAATGTTGTTGCAGATTATTTCCCTGGCAGCAACGCTGCAGATTTTTATAAAATACCGTACTCAATGTGTGAAAAAAAAGATATCGAACATCTGTTGCAGGAAGCAGGTTTTACTAAAATAAATATGGAACTGGTAACTAAAGAAGGCATCTCAGCAAGTGCCGCAGATAGCGCAAAAGGTTTAATATTAGGAACGCCAATATTTAAAGACATAAATGAAATTGATTCTTCAGCGCCTGAGAAACTTGTAGCGCTTGCTGAGAAGAAAATTACGGAGCTATATGGTAATAATCCTTCAAAAAGCGAATTGAATGCATGGGTTATTGAAGCATGCAAATAGATAATAAATTTCACTTAAGATGAATAAAATGACCCAATAGAAAAAGCACAAAAAGGCCACTTATGTAGCCTTTCATTATTTTAAAGAACATACTAATTTCCCTTAATACGGTTAATTACCAAGAACAGTTCTCAGTGCAATATACTTATCCAGGCTTTTCATATTGTGTCCTTTTTCTTTCATAGATTTTATAAAGGAAGGTGATGTACCTGTTGCTTTTGCCCCGATAACATCTTCAATACTAACATTGTCAAACCCTAATTCCTTATATTGTTTTATTAAAGATGGAGTAACATTCTGCGATTTTAAGGAGACCAGGTCATCAGCTTTTAAATTTGTATAACCGGCATCACGAAAGCTCTTCACATATTCAGGCGTTACACCAAGCGCTTTCATAGAAATAAGATCACTGTTTGATAGATTGTTATAACCTGCTTCTTTAAAAGAATTTATAAAAGCCTTGTCAATATTCATAGCTTTAAAGGCGATGAGATCGTCATCATCCATATCAGCAACATCTTTATCATCGCGTTGATGATTGTTATGATTTTTGTTTATGTTTTTATTGCCGGCAATAACCTTATCTTTCTGGTACTTTTCAATAAGCTCCTGCTCTTCGTCTTTTTTATCATTCCTGTTTGTATTAACTGAACTGCGAAAATCTGCAATGTACTTTCCGTCTATGCCCTGCGCCTTTAGCGTTATTATCTTATCAGGACTTAAATCTTTATAACCTGCTTTTCGTATTTCATCTATGTAAGGCTTATCAATATTAAGCGCCTTAAAAGGAACCAGGTTATCAAGATCAATGTTTGGAAAACCAGCCTCTTTTATTGATTTTATATAAGCTTCATTTACATCCAAAGCCGCAAGCGGAATAAGCTTTTCCTTGTCAAGATCAGTATATCCGTTTTGCTTAAGCATTTGCACATAAGAGCGTTTTATATTTATAAGAAAGTAAACCATTGCATCATCACCTTGCTTTACGTCAATACCTTCTTTATACATGTCATCAGTATAGTTTTTATCCTGGTTAAATTTATATTCACCCATTCCTTTGTCACCTTCAAATTTGCCTGTAAACACCATTGTGCCTGCCTCACGGGTTAAAGTAAATGTGCCTTGTTTATTCCCTGGCAGGTCTTTAAATTCATTTAAAAGAAAAGTATTATTGTTTGATGAATGATCGTTATCGTTATCATCATCTCTTTTAAATTCAATATTTATTTTATCTCCTTTGATAGTGGCAAACCACTTTCCTTGTGTAATAATGTTGTGATTGTGATTTACATTCGGAGTGTTAGCGATCTTTTGTTCAGCACTGGTTTGGCTTTTAACAACGGGTTCATTGAACAGGCATACAAAAAGCACCATCAATGGTAAAAGGAAAAAGTATTTCCAGATAGTATGCACGTTAGATTTTTTTGCGTTCATCATGAGTAATCTTTTTTTAAGTAATGATTGATTATAATTAGTAGTAAGACTAAGCGGAAAATGCGGCGCAGCTACTTTTAGCAGGCTCAATTGGTAACTTTCTTTTTCAACTGCATCATGTGTAAGCAGTTTATTGTCGGTATAAAATTCAAGGTTACTTTCTAATTCCTTTCGCCAAAGCCATGCAAAAGGATTAAACCATTGAAACACCAAAACAATCTCAGCAAGAAGAAGATCAAGCGTATGTTTCTGCTCAATATGAATTTTTTCATGAAGCAGTACCTGGTTATAAGTTTCCCAGTCATATTTTTCAGGATTGATAAAAATGTTGTTTCCAAAAGAACACGGAGCTTTGTCACCGGTTATTTCCACAATGCGAAATGGTCCATCCTTAATAACCGGCCTTGTGTAAGCCTTATATAGCAACAGCGCAGCCTGCATAAGAAAGTTTAAACCAAATATTGCCACACCGAACCAATACAAATACATAAGCCATTGCATAACCTTTTCAAAGTTTATAGCTTCTTTGTTTTGTACAGGTTCAGCAATTGTTTCAGTAAGATTTTTATCCTGCGGCTTTACTGTATTGTTCACCGTAATCGCAACAGGAGAAGTTATAGTTTTTGCAACAGGCGCTTTTCTAAAAGACAGTTGTTGCGGTACATGAATTACCGGCAAAATAAAAGCAAGCACCATACAGGAGAGCAACACAAAGCGGTTTAAATAAAAGAAAGTTTCTTTCTGCAACAGAAGCTTATAAAAAATAAAACATGCGGTAAGAATAAGCGAAGCATACAATATATATGGGATCATTTTTTATCTTTTTTAATGATGTTTATAATCTCGTTCAATTGCTTTTCGGTAAGCTTTTGTTCTTTGGCAAAAAAGGCAAGCATTCTTGGGTAAGAATTATCGAAATACTGACTCACCACATCTTTCAGAGCAAACTTTTGATACTCTTCCCTGCCGATAACAGGAAAATACGAATGCATATTGCCAGCCGTTTCATGATCAAGAAAGCCTTTTTCTTCAAGTATCTTAACCATTGTTGCAACACTGTTGTAATGAGGTTTCGGGTCAGGTAATAATGGAATTATATCCCGTATAAAAGCTTTCTTTAAATCCCAGAAAACCTGCATTATCTGCTCTTCCCTTTTGGCGAGTTTTACCATAAATAAATATTTCATACAAATATATATACTAATTCATTAGTAGACAAACTAATTTATTAGGAGTGGTATTTATGTTGTGCTAAATGGTGCTGTATAGCCAGGCTAACGCCTAAGAGTTTTGATAAGTTTATTTATTGGATATACGCCGGCTTAATAATTTTTGCAGCACAATTGAAATCGTGATGTATGTATAATTGTTAAAGTTTCCAATGACAGGCAATTTTATCATGTAAAAAATGAACACTTCTTTCCAACTGATCCATTCCTTCCACACCGTCTTCAATACTTATCCATCCATCAAACCCAACACGATTTAGCTCAGAAAAAATAGCATCATAATCATTCAATCCTTTACCTATTTCACCATGGCTCAATCGTTTTGCATAACCTGCAGCGCCACCTTCTTCATTACGAAGATCTTCAGTAGTTCCTTCTTTTAAATAACGGTCACTTGCATGCATGGTAACAATACGATTTGATATTGTTTTGAGCAATTCTATCGGGTCTTCTCCAGCGAGGTAAGTGTTACTTGGATCGTAGTTAACACCAAAAAAAGAATGGTGAATACTATCAACCAACTTACGAAACACTACTGCTTTTTGAGCAAATTCCGGATACTCCCAAAAGTCATCTTTGTAATGATTTTCTAATATCAATGTTATATTTCTTTCCGCCGCATAAGGCAAACATTCATTGATACAATCAGCGGCAAACTTCACGCCTTCATCAATAGTAAGCTCAGGCCTTCGCTGACCGGAAAGCACACGGCAATAACTGCCTCCCAATGCATACGTCATATCTATCCATCTCTTTTCCTTTTCAATTTCTTTATTTCTGAACGTTTTATCAGGATGTGTAAAATCTGGAGAGCAACACATCATCGGGATTACTTTGCCGGTATCTTCTGCCATGCGGCGAAATAGTTGCCAGTTGTTCTTATCACTCATCTCAAGAAAGCCTGCATACCATTCAAGTCCATCAATATCAAGCTTGCCGGCAAGCCTTATCCAGTCGGCAACTTTCATGCTTCCATCTTTACAAAGCGCTTGCATAAATGCTTTAGGAAATGCGGCTAACTTAGGCATAGTATAATTGTGAATTGGCAATGGGCAATGGGCAATATCTCATCATTCATTATTCACCATTCACCATTTATGTTTTACTTATTTACAATAGCCGAAGAATCTTTTGGCGGATTACGGCCAATGAATGGATGTTGTTCAAGGTCCACTACCTGCCCGCTTATCGGGCCGCATTCATCTGCGAGCCAATACACGGCGGCGGCAGCAATTTCAGCAGGCCATAATATTCTTCCTGCAGGCGCATAAACCGGTGCTATATCTTCATACCAGTTGTCCGGTAAGCCATGTTCTTTCTTTCTTATTCTTTCAGTTTCAGTAAGCACCCAACCTGGATTTATTTGATTAACACGAACGCCATTTTCTCTATGTAGTGTGTCTCCCAAATTTCTTGTCATTGTCATAAGCGCACCCTTCGAAATACTATAGGCTAAAAGATTTGGCTCGCCACTGTATGCATTAACAGAACCAATATTTAAAACGCATCCACGGGTTTTTGTGAGCTCCGGTAATGCGGCCTTTATCAATGCAAAAGGCACAACTGTATTCACTTCTATAAGTTTTCTTAAAAAAGCCAGGTCAGTTGTATGAATGTTAGATGAAGCAACAATTGCTGCATTATTAACAACTGCATCAAGCTTTCCAAAATTATTTATTGCTATATCAACCAATCGCCCGGGCGCTCCTTCGTTACTTATATCTTCAATGTGTAACACGGCTTTATCATTACCCAGTTCTTCAGCAACTTCTTTACCCCAGAGTTCTTCTAAACCATGCACAACAATAAAAGCGCCTTCGGCAGCGCAGCGCAAAGCAATGGCTTTACCTATACCTGTTGTACTGCCTGTTACAATAATTACTTTGTCTTTTAAGCGCATCTTTATACAGGTTTAAGAACACTTTTTACAATTTCTCCATTATGCATTTTATTAAATGCTTCCTCCCATTGAGTAATTGGCCACACGCCGCCAATGATCGGTTTTACAGTAAGCTTGCCGCTGGCTAAAAGAGAGATTACCTTTTCCCAAACAGGCCAGTTGTGACTAAAGCTTCCCTGCAGTGTAATATTTTTTTGCACTAACGGATCAAGTGAAAAGCCCAATGGTTGCGGGCCCCAGCCAACCTTAGTGATATGCCCTTTTGGCCGTACAAGATCCATTGCGATCTTTAAAGTATAGCTTGAGCCTGCTGCATCAATAACGGTATGTGCACCAAGTCCGTCTTTACTCCTTGCCCATTCTGTTGCATCACCAACAATGGTTTCGCAACCATATAGCCTGGCAATTTTTAAACGTTCTTCATCTGCTGCAAGGCCGGTAACAGCGACATCAGCACCACATAATATTGCAACAGCGGCGCATAAAATTCCAATCGTACCGGGGCCGATTACAATTACCTGGTCGCCGGGTTTTATATTTGAATTACCTGCCACTGCATTGTATGCAACGCAGCATGGTTCTGTAAGACAAGCCTGTTCAAAGGGAAGACTGTTGGGTATATGATGAAGACATCTTGCCGGAACTTTTACATATCGTGTCATAGCACCATTAACTCCGTAGCCAAAACCTTTCCTTTCAGGATCAAGATTGTATAGTCCTGATCTTGATAGAGGGCTATCCGGATTTATAACTGCGGCTGTTTCACTTACTACTCTGTCACCAATGTTCCAGGCGGTAACACGACTTCCCAGTGCAGTAATTCTTCCTCCAAACTCATGACCTAACACAACAGGATAATTTACAAGCCAGCTATGGTCAGCTGTCCATTGGTGCAAATCACTTCCGCATACACCAACGTTTTCTACTTCAAGTAATACGTCATCCTCACCTATTACGGGTGTTTCAATTTCCCGTATTTCAACAGATCCTTTTTCCCTTGCATAATTTACAACCGCTGCTTCCATGCTTTCAATTTTTATGTGTTTATTTTGTTTGTCATTGGTCAAATAGTCATTGGTCACTAAGAATGATGGCGAATGTAATTTTACAATTGCCCCATTGACAATGACTATTGACTATTGACCTGCATCCCCATAAGCATGTACCTTATTACAAATAAGCCTGAGCGAATCTTCTATATTTCCACCTGCCGTTTTAAAGGCATCTGCATCAATGGTTACAGGAGCACCCAACACCACTAACGGCGCTCCATACTCCGGACATCTTATTACCTGTTCCAGTGTTAAACCGCCTACAGCCTGAACAGGAATTTTTACTGCTGAAACCACTTCCTTTAACCTGTCAAGAGGACTCGGCATTCGGCGGCCCTGTGCAGCGATGCCTCTTCTTTCATCATAGCCAATGTGATGAACTATATAATCACAACCAAGATCTTCCATCCATTTTGCTGCTGCTTTCATATCATCACAGGCAAGATTATCACCCATCACTTTGCCGCCAAAATCTCTTCCTGCTTTTACAACACACTTAATGGTTTCTTCATGTGCACGTGCCATCACCACTACATGTGTGGCACCTGCTTTAAACATCATTTCAGCTTCAAGATAACCACCGTCCATTGTTTTTAGATCCGCAACAACCGGAATGCCCGGAAAAGCTTCACGTAATTTTTTTACTCCATGTAATCCTTCTGCAAGAATAAGCGGCGTTCCGGCTTCAAGCCAGTCGAAGCCCGCTCTTAGCGCCATTTCTGCTGTTGCAAGAGCTTCATCAATATTAATGAGATCAAGAGAAATCTGTATGACAGGCTTCATGCCGAAGAGTTGGATTTGAAAAATATCAATAGTTGAAAATACTAAAATATAAGTTCACATTCTCTATTATAAAGCTGGAAAGTGAAACGCGGAAAACTTTATAGTATCAACCTTTTTATCCATTACAATAAAGTTTTTTCTTTAGTCAAATTTTTTAAAGTATCTTTTTTAAAAATCTTACTTTATGAATTTAGAAGCATTCAGGCAAAGTTTACCTGCACCCAATCCTCCGGAAGATATATCCCGATATCTTAAAGCTTTATGGTATGATGCCAATAATAACTGGGATAAAGCGCATACTTTAATACAGGATATAAATGATACAAATGCCTCATGGATACATGCATACCTTCACAGGAAGGAAGGTGATATTGCTAACGCAGATTATTGGTACAGTAAGGCAGCAAAACACAGGCCTTCTGTTTCGTTAGATAAGGAATGGGAACAAATTGCAGAAGCTCTTTTATAGTAATTATTGCGTGTTCCACTTAAACTTTTTTATGCCAAAAAATGAAAATACAATGGCATAAAGTATCGTGACAAGTAATGCAAGTGATGTTTGCGCAGTCCAGCCGGATGGCTGCATGCTTGCGGCAAGAATTGTTTTTACAGTTCCATAAGGTGTCCAGTGGATCATACCTTTAAGCTTATCGCCAAGTAAACCAAGATCACCAAACATGCCCAGGAAAATGAATAAAAAGTAAACAAGCCTGCTGGTAGAGTTTACGGTTTCGGCATTCTTTACCAGGCCTACGATCATTTGGCCTAAACCAAGATATACAGCCCCGCCAATAAATGAAATAACAAATGCAAGCGCATAGCCTGCTGGTGTAAGGGTTACTCCATCATAATTAGCTCCCACAAGAAATATCACCGTTGTAAGCAGCAATATCATAGTGAGTTGCACAATAAGGCGGCTGGCCATAATGCACCATGCAGGTACAGGTGTTACTCTTAACCGCTGAAACACTCCTTTATCCCGGTCACGGGCAATGGCATTGGAATAGCCCATTAAACCAATGGCTGTAAGCCCGATGGTGATGCAGGATGACAGGGCAAACGGGCCGCCTATCTGGGTTATAATTCCCTTCCAGGAAACAAGGATAAGTGTGGGCACTAAAAGTAGTAATACAACAGCTCTGCGGTTACGCCATTGCGTTCTGTAATCGGCACGCAGAAGCGCTGATAATGCCGTGGATGTTTTTGGTATGATCGTTTCCATTGTAACTTTATAATTTATGCACGAACAGTGCGGCCTGTAAGCCCGATGAATACATCTTCAAGCGTTATTTTGCCTTTTCTTGATACACTTATAACATTAGGATCGTTCCTGTGCCGGTCAATTAATAATTCGGGTGTATCAACGGCAATAACATTTCCATGATCCATAATGGCTATGCGGTCGCAAACTGATTCTGCTTCTTCCATGGAATGTGTGGTTAATAAAATGCCATGGCCTTTTTCACGCATTGCTTCTATACGTTCCCAAAGCTGCCTGCGTGATTGCGGATCCAATCCGGATGTTGGCTCATCCATTACCACCAGCACGGGGTCGTGGATAGTGGCAATTACCAATGAGATGCGCTGCTGCTGTCCTCCTGATAATTCTTTAAATTTTTTCTTTGACGATTCTTCTAATTTAATATCCTGCAACAAGGCCTGCAGTTTATCCCTTGTAAGCGCCACACCATATATGCCGGCATACAATTGTATTATTTCAGTTACCGTAAGCTCAGGCTGAAAACTGGTTGATTGCAGTTGCACACCCATGTTGGCACGTGCATATAAGGGTTTATCACGTACATTAAAACCTGCAATTATTATGTCGCCTGTTTGCGGTTTAAGCAAGCCTTCCACAGCGCTAAGGGTACTTGTTTTGCCAGCACCGTTAGGCCCAAGCATTCCAAATATTTCACCGGCTTTTACATCAAAAGAAATATTATTTACTGCCCGGAATGAGCCATAGAAAACAGATAGCGCATTTACGTATAATACAGAAGGGCCGGGCTTAATAGTCATAGAAATAATTTACAGGCAGATTTGCGGACAAATGTAAAATAAAATACGTCATACAAAAAATATGGTACGCCAGAAGATTTGTTGTCATCAATTACAAATTATGAAATCGTAGCATTGTGTGCCAAATACTGGTTATCATCACATGAGTTTCTAAAAAAAGTCACAAAACATATTGCATAACACTTTGAATAAATATGTAGCTTAGCCGTGAATAAAATAAATAAAAATGAAAGTTGTTATCGCTTCGGATCATGCAGGATTTGATTATAAAACTTTATTAATAAAAGATATCCTGGAGCAAGGGTATGATTTAACAGATCTCGGCACCTGCGATACAAACCCTACCGATTATCCGGATCAGGGCGCCGCAGTAGCCAATGCCATTATTAATAAAGAAGCGGAAAAGGGAATTGTGATTTGCGGAAGCGGTGTGGGTGTAAGTATTGCTGCAAATAAATTTAAAGGAATACGTGCCGGAGTTTGCCACGACACATATTCAGCGCATCAATGTGTAGAGCACGATGACGCAAATGTGTTATGCATTGGCGAGCGTGTAATCGGGATTGAACTGGCCCGTGAAATTGTTTTTACTTTTCTTAGAGCAGCATTTACACATGCGCCGAGGCATCAAAGAAGATTGGATAAAATAATTGCTATTGAAAATAATAATATGAAGTAAATGCTTTCTTCAACATGTAATTGGAATTAGCGTTTTACCTAAGCATTAGTGCTTCACTCTCCTGGTTTTAATTGTACTTTCCGTCTTTCGTTAGATTAAATTTTTGTAACTATACATATCAAAACAATAAAACTATTCATTATGGTTAAGTATGCAATATTAGCCCGGGTGGAAGCTAAGCCAGGCAATGAAGATGCTGTTGAACAATTCCTGAGAGCCAAACTTCCATTGGCTGAAGAAGAAGAAGATACTATCTCATGGTATGCGCTTAAAATGGGCCCGTCAACTTTTGGCATCTTTGATACTTTCAATGATGAAGAAGGACGCGAAGCTCATT
>CAXSDW010000093.1:0-13558 GCA_964236235.1 uncultured Chitinophagaceae bacterium | reverse complement strand
AATAAAGAAAACTAAATTATTTATCAACGGTGTTATCGGTGGCAAATTTATTTAGCAACACATGGAGAAATGTGTAAGCAGACCTTGCCTAATAATCGCTTTACAAACACACCTTTGCTATAAACTCACATTATAAAATAAGCGCCCGCTACCTGGCCAATAATCCCAAGAAATAACCCTGAATAAATATCCTTTTGCGTATGATTGCTAACCATCATTCTTGAAGTGCAAACGATTCCTGAAATAAATAAAGCAATTGCAAAAGGCAGGGTTAACGAATAATATTTGCTGGTGAATAAAATAACCAGCATAAGCCCGATTAAGCCACCAGCGCCAATTGCATGCATACTGATCTTAAAATAAATATTAGCCGATATGGCTAAAGATGAGGAGAGAAAAACACCAAGTACAAAAGCGGTTAATATTGAAGGTATTTCCGGCTGATTGCGAAATACAAGGAACATCCAGAAAAAAAATATGTTAGAAATGATATAAGGAATAATCCTTTCTTTTTGTGTTTTAAGAAAAATTGAATCAATAAAACCTACGCCTTTTAAAAGTAAAACAGATACCGCAGGAAAGAATACCATGTTAATTGCTACTCTTAATAATACCCAGATTTTTTCTGTATTGGTAATGCCATTGAAGTATCCAATATCAATAAACGCTAAATAATAAGTTACATATAATGGAATAAAAAGCGGATGAAAAACGTATGAAAATACATACGCAAAAAACCGGATAACTGCCGGCTGATGTATTGATTGATTGGGCGGGGAATAATCCTGAACGTGTACACTGTGCAAGTTATCCATGTTATAATTCTTTTCTTAACCTGGCAACAGGAATGTTAAGTTGCTCACGGTATTTGGCTACTGTTCTGCGTGCAATATTGTATCCTTTTTCCTGCAACAGGTCAGTTAATTTTTCATCGCTGAGCGGATGTTTTTTACTTTCTGCTTCTATAAGATTACTTAATATTTTTTTCACCTCTCGTGTACTTACTTCTTCACCACTATCTGTAACAAGGCTTTCGCTAAAAAAGAATTTTAACCGGTAAGTTCCAAATTCTGTTTGCACAAATTTGCTGTTAGCTACACGGCTTACTGTAGATATATCAAGGCCGGTTCGTTCTGCAATATCTTTTAATATCATAGGCCGCATTTCCGTTTCGTCTCCTGTTAAAAAGAATTCCCTTTGATACTCCATAATGGTTTGCATGGTGCTTAACAATGTATGCTGGCGCTGCTTTATAGCATCTATAAACCACTTGGCAGCATCAATTTTTTGTTTGATAAAAAGTACCGCTTCCTTTTGACGCTTATCTTTTTTTGAGCCGCGATCATACTCTTTAAGCATGTCTCTGTAACCTTCACTTATGCGAAGGTCGGGAGCATTTTTAGAATTTAAGGAGAGCTCTAATTTCCCCATATTATTCACTACAAAAAAATCGGGGATCACATAATTCTCTAATTTATTTGTATCACCTACCTGCCCGCCGGGTTTTGGATTAAGCCTGATGATCTGGTTTATCACATCTTTAATTTGTTCATCAGTAAGGTTCAATCCACGCTGTATCTTTTCATAATGTTTCTTCGTAAATTCTTCAAAGTATTTATCAATTACTTTAATGGCTGTTTCTACTGATCTTCCTTTGCCGGATTTCCGTTCTAATTGTAACAAAAGACATTCTCTTAAATCCCTTGCAGCAACGCCGGGAGGATCAAATTGCTGAATGCGGTAGATGAGGTCCTCAATCTCTTTTTCATTACTTTCTATTCCCTGCCTGAATGCAAGATCATCAACGATTGCATTAATATCCCTGCGTAAATAGCCGTCATCATCAATGCTGCCAACTATTTGCTCTGCAATTTTTTGCTGATGTTCATCAAGACTAAGCATCGTTAGCTGATCAAGTAATATTTCATGAAAAGAAGTCTCTACCCTGTGAGGAATTGTTTTCGTTTCCTCCTGGTCAGGATAATTATCGTCTCTTAATTTATAGTCACCTACATCATCATCGCCATCACTCACATATTCACTTATATCAATGTTGCCATATTCATCTTCACTTCCCTCACTTTCAAAATCATCTTCTGTACTATCGAATTCTTCTTTTACATCATCAAAATTATCTTCATGTCCATCCTCTGCTGTTTCCAGGGCAGGATTTTCTTCTAATTCTTCTTTTATTCTCTCTTCAAGATGAGCAGTAGGTACCTGCAGCAATTTCATTAATTGTATCTGCTGAGGCGATAATTTTTGTAATAACTTCTGCTGTAAATTTTGACTTAAAGACATTATTTATTCCTGATAAAAACTTAAATAAGAATTGTAAATTTACATACTAAACTCAATGAAATGGAGCATTGGAATAAAATTTGTGGCATTATTTCGATTTTTTTATTTTCGGTATTATCTACAACTGCGCAAAGCACTAAGATCCTTTCTACCTGCACATCTTCATCATCTGCAGCAAAGCCTTTCATCAATAATAATTTGTTTCTCTTTCCCAAAAATGGAATAAGATCAACTGTTGCCAAATCAATAAAATTAATTGACCAGGCTTATTACACACAACACTTTGGATTTTTTTGTAAGAAAGAATTGGCTCTTGAAAAGGTTGCAAAAATTCCATTAAAAATACGGTTAGGCTCTTTACAGCAATGCGATTATCTCGAAGGGAAAAAGTAAACAAGTATTGCTATTTATTGTTATCTATATTAATTATACTCCATACATTTCCTTTTTTTTCTAAATAAAGATACCTGCTTTCATCGCTTTCATTACCGGCTCTTGTAACGCAGGTGACAGCAAAAATTAGTTTTGTTTTATCACCCAAATTTTGCAACGGATATACCAATGTGTTTTGTTGCGATGAAATAATTGTCAATATATTTTTAGGATCGCTTGTTATTATGTGTGCAGTATCAGGGAAAGAATACAGTACATATTTATTTACTTCTTCTGACGTGGAATTCTGGCGAATAATTATTTTAATTGAATCTGTGAATGAACCGGAATGTGTGCTGTCATAAGCTATTACAGGTTTTGCTGGTTTTATATTACTTATCCATGCCATTGGCGGTATCAAAGCCGGATATTTATAATAATTGTTTTCTAAACTATCGTTCCATCCATTCGGGTTTCTATTAAAAGTTTTGCTGCTGAAATAAATGCTGCCTTCAACCTGTGAATATTGCCTTAGTTTTTTTATTTGGTTTGGTAATTCACTTTTGTTTTTCCATGCCGGGGATTTTGACTCAAAGGCACGATAAACACCATGTCCGATGTATAAATGCCTTCCGTAAGAATGCTGTGCCCACCAATCAATTAAGGTTTCAAACGGAACCACCTTTTGCCCAAATTCCCAATACAATTGCGGCGCTGCATAATCTATCCATTTCATTTTAAGCCAAAGTAAAATATCGGCATACAGATCATCATAGTTTGTTTGGTTTGCTTTTGTATTACTTCCATCCGGGTCCCTGTCTTTATTGCGCCACACACCAAATGGGCTTATTCCGAATTTGCAATATTTATTTTGCTGCTTAATAGTTTTACCAAGCATTACTATTATAGAATCTACATTACTTCTTCTCCAGTCATCTTTGCTCATGCCATTCCCATATTTTTTGTAAGAAGAATCATCAGGAAATTCTTTACCCTTTATCCGGTATGGATAAAAATAATCATCAAAATGAATTGCATCAACGTCATATCTGCTTACCACATCTTTTACAATATTGTTTACAAAAATTTGCACCTCTTTATTTCCCGGATCAAAATATTTGGTATCTCCATAATTTAAAAACCATTCAGGATGAAGGCGGGTAATATGTATTGGAGAAATGGAAGAAGTATAAATATTAAACTGCGCCCTGTAAGGATTCATCCATGCATGAAATTCCATTCCTCGTTTATGTGTTTCAGTTATCATAAACTCCAGCGGATCATAATAAGGAACCGGAGGCTTGCCCTGCGTACCGGTAAGCCACTCACTCCAGGGCTCATATGGTGATGGATAAAATGCATCGGTTGCAGGCCTTATCTGTACAATCACTGCATTCATTCCATTTTTTTTATGCATGTCAAGCAGCCTGGTGAATTCATTTTTTTGACTGTCAGAAGTAAGAAATTTATTTGATGGCCAGTCAATATTATTAACAGTAGCTACCCACACACCTCTAAACTCATATTTAGGTTGTGAGCATAATGGCTGAATAAATAAATAGAAAAATATACAACCAGGTAAACAAGTTTTAAACATATAGCAGTTAATCTACAACAAAAAGAGGAGTTATTTAGGCACCACGGAAAGCTGGCTTACAGCCTTCGGACGAAGCAAAATTATCTTTCCTTCGCCACCATATTCTGATACATAGATATTACCGGTCTTTACATCTTCTGTAAGATCAAGCGGATCTATAAATCCTGAAAAGCCTTCAATAGATGGTCCTTCAACAAAACTTATAATATCGTTATTTGGACCCCCGGGAGTGAGCGTAATAATATCATCATTCTGGCTATACCTTACTATAAGCAACTTTCCTTTTAAAGCACAGTTAAAAGTGTTGCTCTTATACTCAATAGCGCCATCAGGAGATTTATTATTTTGAAAATCAAAAGCATACCCCCGATAATTTACATCAGGCTTAGTGCCTACAGGGTAATCATCAACCTGCTCCGCATCCTGTGCTGCTGTTGGGTTTCCGCCATTCAATACATATTCTCCGCGTAAAGGATTTGGATGTCCATAATATCCGCCTTTCATTACCCTGAATAAATAGTCATGCTGCGTTTGTTGTACATTGCTCAAAGCAGGCACGGGCGGCCCCTTATAAATAGACCCGTCGGTTCTTAATGTTCCATCCACTGAGGCCGGCGTATTTCCGCCTGCAGCAGACCCATTGGTAGGCGTATAGAGATTGCCGTTACTATGCCACACAAGGTCGTAAGCGTTTCTAATGCCGGAAGCATAAATAGTTAGCGGAGCATTTGGTGCATATGGATTATAGGTTCCGCCGGATTCAGGCGTCTTTACATCTAAAGGCAGATTTGGTCCTAATTTGGAAACATCAAGTCTTAAAACAGAAGCTGAAAGTAAATGTTCATTTCGATTGTTCCATGTAAGATCTGCTCTGCCCATTGCGGAGTTACCGCCTTGTGTAAAATATAAAGCGCTATCAGGTCCAAAGGCAATACTGTTGGTAAGATGATCTTTGGCAGACCTTGGTAAATTAATTAATACATCCTGAACATTTTGAAGATGGTCACCACTTAATCTTGTAAGCCTGCCATCCCATTCCGGCCCATTTAAAAATACATAAGAGCAGTTAGTAACCCACGCTATCAAATTTGTAGCAGTAGAAGAAGGATCAAATGCAAAACCAATGGACAACCTTAATTGTAAAGAACCATGAGCATTTTGTAAAGCATAAATAGTTTCCGGATCATCAAGAGTGCCATCAGGCTTAATCACAAATCTTTGAATTGCGCCGCCAATAGTTAAAGCATATAACTTACCATCAGGCCCGATAGTAATGGTTGAATGTCGCCCTGTGGTATTAGGTAAATCAATTTTATCAAAACCAACATTTTTGGTATTTGTAGTGGGAATTTCACCTGTTGTAAAAAAACTTTCATAATGAACAAATGAAGCACCTGTTAAATCCTTTACTCCGCTTGTGATGGTAAATTTATAAGTGGTTTTTAGTTTTAATTTTGTTGCAGGCACCAATGTAATAGCATCTCCGCCACCTGTGCCGTTAACATGCGAAGGCACGATGGCGCCGGTTTGTACTTCAGTAAGGTATACATTTTCAGAAGTGATAGTACCATTGTTTAAGCCACCATTAGGTAATTTTAAAATATTGGTAGAAATTGAACTGTGCTCACTAACGTTTTTGGCATTGGTCGCCGGATTTACCGCTCTTACAGAAGGTCTTCTGCCTTCGTAAATTTTTAAATAATAAAACATAGCAATTCCTATAAGCGCTAATACAAATACAACGCCTATTATATAATATTTAAAAGATGCCATTCGCTAAATTAATTGATTAAATTACTGGATACTGCAAAAGAAGAATTAATGTTCCTATATATAATTTGTTTACATATTATTTTTTGCATCAGCGATTTTATTAAAGGCAAATTTGGCCATACTTTTGATAAACGGAACCAACTTTATTATATTGTTATGATGCTTACTGTAGCTGGTGCTATGGCTTTAGCCAGGTAATGAAAAAACTTCATTCCAAGTATAAAGATAAAATTTATATTGAAGTACTTTCCGCAGGTATGATACTTCCTGAAATACCTGTACACATAAGCGCTACAGCGGGTTACATTGAAAATGAATATACTAATGTGGAAAGAGAAACAGGCGTAAAGTTTGGTGCAGATTATCTCTGGCATATAAAGCATGTTAATCAAAGTGATTGGTATCCAAATTCAGAAAAGCCGGCCATTGCTCTTTGTATTTTTAAAGAATTATTTCCTGAATTACAGGTAAGTTTTGCAGCAGATATACAATATGCTTTGTATTTTGAAGGAAGAGATCTTACAGATGATGAGGCTTATAGAGTTATTCTCGAAAAATATAATATTTCACCTGACCTTTTTTATGAAAGGCTTAATGAAAATGAATACAAAGAGAATGCGCATTACGAATTTTCACTTTGCAAACAATTACAGGTTAGCGGTTATCCCTGTGTTTTTCTTCAAGCCAGCGAAACAAAGTTTTTTTTATTGGCAAGAGGTTATACAACTTATGATGATCTGCAGCAACGCCTGGAAGATCGCTTACTTCAGCTTTAAGATACTATTGATTGTTTCCATTTGCCTGCCGCTGACTCCGTTGACGGCGCAATTTTTCTTCATCATCTTTAAATTTTTGAAATTGCTGCGCTGTAATAGTTTGCTTTAATTTAGCATCTCTGTCTGCAATAATCTTTTGCATATCCTCCGGCGCAGGCCTTGTTCCGGGTGCCAGGTTTTCTCTTAATTTATCCATTGATGTGTAATAATCTTTAAAAGCGCTGTCAACACTATTTTTTTGAGCGTCAGTTATACTAAGGCTATCTGATATTCGCGTCATTATAAATTTTACACGTTCTTCAACCGTGCGACGCTGAAAGCCTTGCTGCTGCGCTTGTGTACTAAAAATTCCTCCAGATAATAATGCAAAAATTAAAATGAGTTTGTATTCATAATCGCTTATTTATGTGATTGAGAAATTAATGAGGTGAACGGGTGTTATTTCTGAATCTTCCACTTGTTATTTTTCCAACGATATTTTTAAAAGATGAATCAAATTTCGGAAGTTGCTGAGAAGTGCACAAACTTCTTATATTTTTAAAATGCCGGAGCATTTGCATGTCAACTGTCACTTGCCTTTCACCGATAACTTTTGCTGATTTTTGCAAAGAAGAATCTGCTACATCCTGCCGGTAAATGTTTTGATAAAAGCTATCTTTTGCAGATTTTACTGTTTGAAACAGCAGCCTTGTATGATCAAAATCATCCTTTCTTAATTTTTGATATGCATTCATTTGCTGTTCATTAAAACCCACCTGGTCTTTTAAATAAGTGCCTACCATATTTAAATCTTTCCCATGTTCCCCGGAATTTCCGTTTCTGCTTAACAAAAGAAAACACAGCATTATAATATTAGTAAGCAACAAAAAAATAATAATAAATACCAGCGACCTTGTGTTTTTAACCTGCATTATGGTTTAATATTTTCAAGGTCATAAAATGAAATTGCCATATCATTATATTCATCTGATGAAGCAGTTTCTGTTTGATTAGCAGGAGAAACATTTTTATTGTTCGAATAAAATAACACAGAAACATTTATAATAACAATTAAACAAACGGCTGCAAACGCTATTGCAGGCTGTAAAAGAAGTGCACTTATTTTTTCCCAGAATGTTACTTTATTATTGGAAATTTTTGCTATCAGCCTTGTATAAAAAAAAGGAGAAGGCTGAGCCTGTTGTATACTTTCAACACTGTTTATAGCAGCATCGATTTTATTATTTATGGATGATTTTTCTTTCAATTTGTGTATACTATTTTAGACGATTATTTAATTAAAATCCTTCTTATAAAATGTTAACATAATAATTGTGCAGGTATTTTCTAAGATTTGTTTTAGCTCTTTGCAATAGTGAATCTACTGCTGAAACGCTTAGCTGCATTATATCTCCTACTTCCTGGTAATTTAATCCCTGCATTTTGTTTAATACAAAAGCTGTATTTTGGTTTGGTGGAAGTGTACTTAAAGCTTTAAATAAAATAGCAGCATTTTCTTTTTTTTCTGCAATAATTCCCGGGTGAAAAAAATCAGGCGGATCATAAGATAGCTCATCATTTTTACCAAAAATACTTTGCACAAAAGCAAACCTTTTTTTCGTTTTTTTTCTTCTTAAGTGATCCATTGATTTTGAAATAGAAATCCTGTAAAGCCATGTAGATAATTTTGATTCTCCTTTAAAGCTTTCAATAGATTCATACACCTGTACAAACACATCCTGTGCTACATCTTCGGCATCTTCTGTGTTTTGTATAATATTTAAAACGGTGTTATAAACCATCTCTTTCCATCTGTCCACAATTTCTTTAAATGCTGAATTATCTTTCTGCTTTAAGCGCTCAATTAATATCCTTTCATCCAAGAGTAACTATTTAAATGCTGACTTATTTTCTGGCCCAAAGGTTAGTTTTTCCTAACAAAATTCTTCAGATTATAAGAAAAGGTCAGCATAAAATATTGTTGTAATACCTGGTTCTGCACGTCTTCCACGTATGATTCTGTTACATTACGTGTGATGCTGCGGTTTTGTTTTAAGAGATCAAATACCGAAAGTTTCAATTCACCTTTTTGATCTTTCAAAAATTTCTTTCCTGCTGCTGCATTCCATAACCAATAATTTTGATTAAAGCCTGCGGAAAGCCCGGAGTAATGCAAATTAGATACATCGTTTTGTATGAACCATCCGGTTTTAGAAAGAAGATTTGCCTGTAGCCCCGCGGTTTGCGTAAAATAATTATTGTTCAACCTGGGCTGAACCGAATTTTTAACAACGTTAATATTTCCTGAATAAGAAATAGTGAAATCTACATACTGGCTTATGTTACTTGCCAGCACAGCACCAAGATTATAGTTGTACGCTTTAGAAATGTTGAGCACATTATTTATTAAACCGGGCACTTTTGAATACGTAAAACCTGCATTCATGTTAAGGTTTGTTTTTATAAATTTTAAGGGCAGGCCGTAAGTAAAAAATGATCTTGCACTCATGTAGCCATCAAGGTTTACCGGTTTTGAAATTTGAGAACCTTTGAACAATGTAATAGTGTTAGATAAGGCCGAATCATTTGAAGCAATGTAAGTTGCATTGGCAACATAATCATTTGTTTTTTGAAGGAATAAATTAGCAAAAAAACTATTTCCGCTTATTGAATTGGTGTACGAATACCTTGTGGTAAAGCTGTGAGAATATTGTTGCTTTAGATCAGGGTTACCTGTTGTATAAAAAAACTGGTTCGAGTTATTAATCACATTCTGCAGTTGGCTTACGGAAGGCGGATTAGTTGATGTGCGGTAAAAAATACGAAGATTACTTTTTGCAGACAACTTTAATCTTGCCATAAAGTTTGGCAAAAAGTTATTAAACTTTTTATCAACAACGGAAACCTGCGGAAACTGCTGATCACTTTTTAAATTTGAATATTGATAAGAAACACCTGCAGAAACCTGGTTGTCTTTATCGCCGTACCGGTAAGTTAAACCTCCGTTTTGCGTATTAAAAGAACTGTTGAATTTATTGCTAAGGCTTGTATCAAAGAAAGCATATTTGGCATTCACCGTATCATATTGAAAAGTTTCCTGGTCTGCAAAACTCTTACTGAAAGAAGGATTGTAGTTTACCTGGAGCTGAGCTTTTTTACCTGCAGGTTCAGTATATGCAAGGTTAATATTATACTGATTACCATGATTGGATGCGCCGGAAAACTGGTCTATAACAGAATCTGAAAAAGTAGTTGAAGTTTTGTAGTAACTGTTTAAAGCATACAAATAATTATTGAAGTCCTTTTTGTTGTAAGAGTTATTTAAACTTACTGATATTGTTCTCCCTTTTTTTGCAAATGCATGCCTTAATAAAATATTATTATTAATATTATAACCGTTTGATTTTGTTGAAAGATTGTTCTGTGTTTTGCTTAACAATTCTCCTGACTGTAAAGAATTTATGCCGGATATTATTGAAGCTGATGTATTGTTTTGAAAGTTAACACCTGGCGTAATTATTAAAGTATTAAAGGAATCAATCTTGTATTCAATCCTGAGATTTGCACGGTTATTATAATTGTTATTTGTTGATGTACTATTCTCTTTATAAAACTGGCTCGAGTCTGCAGTAATAAAGTATTGCCTGTTGGTTAATTCATTATCAGGCGTTCTGCTGTTGTTAAAAAAATAACTTCCTGTAACAGTAATTTTTTTTTCTATCAGGTTTGAATAATTAATTCCAAAAGCATTGGTTGTACTTATGCCGCTTTGCTGACCAACCAAAAAATTGCCGGTGTTTCCTCCGCTTGCGCCACCACCGCGGTTTCCGCCACCTCCACGGTTACCGCCACCACCTTTGTTCTGGTTACTTGTTACTCCTAAAAGATCCTGTGAAGAAAAGTTTTGCTGGTTAATATTATTGAATAATCCAACCAATGAAATGCGCCTGTTACCTTTAAAAAAACTTGTATTTCCACCCACTGAGTATCTGTCGTCAGTTCCATATCCTGCATACACACGCCCAAACTGGCCATTGCGCATGCTTGCTTTTGTAACAATATTAATGGCTTTTACCGAGCTTCCATCATCAAAGCCGGTAAAGGCTGCCTGGTCACTAAGCTTGTCAAAAATTTGTATCTTATCTATCACTTCTGATGGCATATTACGCAAAGCGGCAGTGGCATCATCACCAAAAAAATCTCTTCCATCAATAGTTACTTTTTTTACTGTTTCGCCGTGGGCCGTTACGGTTCCTTTATCTACTGTAACACCAGGCATCTTTTTTATTAGATCTTCAGCATTTGCATCAGGATTTACTTTATAAGCATTGGCAGAGTATTCCACTGTATCAGCTTTTTGCCTTACAGGTGGAGCAGTTGAATTTATGGTTACTGTGTTCAATACTTTAGCGCTTTTAGAAAGCGTAATTGAACCGAGGTTGTTGATAATATTATCAGAAACCGTTATTGCTTTTTCAAAGGACTCATATCCTATTGAGGAAACAGAAAGTGTATAATTTCCGGTGGCCACGTTTTCAAAAACAAATGCCCCGGTTTTATCTGAAACAACAATTAAAGGATCTGTTGCCGGCCTGATAAGCTTAACAGTTGCGCCGGAAAGTGGTGTCTTATCATTATCATCTGATAAAGTTCCTTTTACGGTTTGAGCATTAACAGCATGAACTAAAATAATTAATGCGAGAAAAGTAAGCACAGGTTTATTCATAAAAACAGTGTTAACCAGGTTAGACGATATGTGTCAAAAATCCCTTCGAAGGGTATAAAAAACTATCACAGGTTCTAACTACAGAATTTTAATTTTATTGCAGCGCCGTAAAGGATATTCTTTTAGTTTTTGTAAGATATTGGTCATTACAATTGCTTTTTAATTTTCAGTTATCTTGCACTTCCAAAAAATATTTATTGGTTATGAATTATAATAAAATAATATCAGTTACAGGGCTTGGCGGATTGTATGAATTAATATCTTCTAAAGCCGATGGCGCCGTGGTACGATCTTTAGAAGATAACAGCACTAAGTTTGTAAGCAGCAGGATGCATAATTTTTCTCACCTGGAAAGCATTGAGGTTTTTACAGTTAAAGACAATACAAATCTTGCTGAAGTTTTCAACGCAATTAAAAACAGTGAAGAAACAAAGCCCGATGTTAAGGCTGATGGAAAAGAATTGAAAGCGTATTTTGAGAAAGTATATCCTGATCTTGATTTTGAAAAAGTGTATGCAAGCGATATGAAAAAAATGCTTAAATGGTACGAAATATTAACCGCTAATAATGTTGACATTTCTGTAAAAGAAGTAACAGACAATGATGCAGCGGCTGAAGAAAAACCTAAAGTAAGTAAGCAGCCCAAAAATGATATGATTACAGGTAAGCCTTCAAAATCTGCTGTCCGCAAAATAGAAAGCCGCGGCGTTAAATAAATGATCTCCTTTTTAAAAAATTAAAATCTGTTCGTAAAGAACCGAAAACTCATTATATGTACACAGCGCATATTGAAAAACTGCAACGCTCTTTTATGCCGAAAGATTTTGTTGTAACCGATTGGAAACAACTTGAGCCTTTTTTTAAAGATCTTCTTGAAAGAAATATTGATACGCCGCAGGCGCTTGAGCAATGGTTAAAAGATAGCAGCGAACTTGAAGCAGTTATAAGCGAAGATGCTTGCTGGCGGCAGATCAGGATGACTTGTGATACGGAAAATAAATCGCTGGAAGAGGCCTTTAACTTTTTTTGCATGGAGATTCAGCCAAAAATTCAACCGTATGCTGATGCATTAAATAAAAAACTTATCGCTTCTCCGCTTACCAAAGATCTTGATCCGGATAAATATTTTACTTACCTGAGATCTGTTAAAAAAAGTATTGATCTTTTCAGAGAAGAAAACATTCCCATACAGGCTGAACTCGCCGTAATGCAGCAACAGTTTGGCGTGATATCAGGAAAAATGATGGTAGAAGTTGAAGGTAAAGAATATACACTTCAGCAAGCCGTTAAATTTTTAGAAAGTCACGACAGGAATTTAAGAGAAGAAGTTTATAGAAAAATAAATGAAAGAAGATTACAGGATAAAGATGTATTAAACGATTTATTTACACAACTTATTCAAAGACGTAACCAGGTTGCGCTTAATGCCGGCTTTAATAATTACCGTGATTACAAGTTTAAAGAATTAGGCAGATTTGATTATACAAAAGAAGATTGTTTCCAGTTTCATGAAGCTGTGCAAAAACATGTAATTCCATTGGCAAATAAAATTTATCAAAAGAAAAAAGAAAAATTACAGCTTGATAATTTACGTCCGTGGGATGTGGAAGCAGAGCCGCAGGGAACTAAACAATTAACGCCTTTTACTACAGGTGATGAATTGGTTGAAAAAACAATTGATTGCTTTACACAGCTTCATCCGTTTTTTGGAGAATGCCTTGAGCAAATGAAGCAAATGAAACATCTTGACCTGGAAAGCAGGCCTGGCAAAGCTCCCGGTGGTTATAACTGTCCGCTTGCTGAAAGCGGCGCACCTTTTATTTTTATGAATGCGGCCGGTCAAATGCATGATGTTACCACGATGGTTCATGAAGGCGGCCATGCGGTGCAATCCTTTCTTACCCACAATTTAGAGCTTACCGCGTTTAAAGAATACCCGATGGAAATTGCAGAAGTTGCCAGCATGGCGATGGAGCTTTTAAGCATAGATTATTGGGATGTTTTCTTTACTGATAAAGAAGAATTAAAACGTGC
>CAXSDW010000092.1:0-13615 GCA_964236235.1 uncultured Chitinophagaceae bacterium | reverse complement strand
AGCAGCGCCTGCATCTATCAACTTTCTTGCAGGCTGTAAAGGCATGCCGAGAAAGAATGCGGCAGTTGGCAATAATGTTCCTATAGTTTCAGATTTTGAAAGCTTACTTATTTCATCCTCATTCATTACTTCAAGATGATCTAATGAAACGGCATTTAACTTGATTCCGGTTTCTATTCCGCCTATGCTGTTCAATTGATTCACATGCAATTTCGGTTTCAATCCATATTGCATTCCTGCTATGCAAATTTTTTCTGTTTCCTGCGGAGAAAAAAATCCTTTTTCACAAAACACATCAATGTAATCGGCAAGGTTTTCTTTTGCAATAACAGGAAGCATTTCATTAATGATAAGATCAATATACCCTTTATGGTTTTCTTTATATTCAAAAGGATAAGTATGAGCGCCAAGGAAAGTTGCTTTTATAGGAATTGAAGATTTTTCTTTTAGCTTTTTAATTACACGAAGCATTTTTAATTCTCCATTTACTGTAAGGCCGTAGCCGCTTTTTATTTCAATTGCACCCGTACCAAGTTTGCTTAACTCCTGCAACCGTGTCCATGCATTATTGAAAAGTTTATCTTCAGATGCTTCATTTAGTTTTTCTGCAGAATTTAAAATGCCGCCACCTTTTTTTGCAATTTCTGCATAGCTTAATCCTTTTATTTTATCAACAAATTCTTTTTCCCTGCTTCCCTCAAATACAAGGTGAGTATGACTATCGCACCAACATGGCAAAATTATCTGGCCAGCACAATCAGTTAAATTTTGTGAATGGTATTTAGAATTTTGGATGTCATGCATACTTCCATATTCGGCTATTATTCCATTATCAATTATTAAATATGCATTTTTCAGAACGGGTAAATGTGCTAATTCTTTTCCCCGAAGGATATAAGAGCGCTGTCTTATATTGACCAATTGTTTAATATTAATATATACATGATAAGACATTATAAATAATAAGTGTTTAGTACGATAATTGCATTCACGGTTATTAAAAATATTTATTATTGCAAAGAAATTCAGCTGCTAAGTTAGAGCAAGCCGTTTTCATTTATAATATAAGCCGGATTGAAATAGCATACTTAATATTGATTTTAAACAATAAATTAATCAGCCAAATGAAAAAAACATTTAAATTATTTATGTCCCTGACTGCTGTTGCAGCTTGCTTTACTTTTGTAGCTTTTAATAAAGTAACAATCAAACCAAACATAATTGGCAAAGAGGTAAACTATACCTTAAATGGAAAAACGTTTAAAGGATATGTTGCTTATGACGCCGCTACAAATGCAAAAAGACCGGGGATACTGGTTGTTCATGAATGGTGGGGAAGCAATGATTATGTAAGAATGAGAGCCCGTAAATTAGCCGGGCTTGGCTACATAGCATTCGCTGTAGACATGTATGGAGATGGCAAAGTTGCCGCTAATCCACAGGAAGCACAACAATTATCCGGAGAAGTTCATGAAGATATGCAGGTGTTGAAAAGCCGTATGGAGGCTGCTGAGGAGAAATTAAAATCGTATGCTCAAACTGATGCAAACAATATTGGAGCTATTGGTTATTGCTTTGGAGGAGCTGTTGTTTTAAATGCGGCAAAAATGGGCATGGACTTTAAAGGAGTAGTTAGTTTTCATGGATCTTTGGCTGGTGTGCCGGCTAAAAAAGATGTATTAAAAGCTAAAATATTAGTGTGCCATGGTGGTGCTGATAAATTTGAAAGCGAAGAAGAAATAAAAAACTTTAGAAGCAATCTTGACTCAATTGGAGCTGTGTATTCATTTAAAGTGTACCCGGACGCTACTCATGCCTTTACAAACCCGGATGCAACAGAACTTGGAAAAAAGTTTAACATGCCCATTGCCTATAATGAGACTGCTGATAAAAATTCATGGAATGATATGAAAGACTTCTTCAATTCAATTTTCAAAAAGTAAAGAATACCAAAAACTATCTCTTAAATTACAGTTATTATAGTTCACTATATAAGCGTTACCATAAAAAAGGCCATTATAAATAATGGCCTTTTTTTTGACACTTGCTTGTGTCTCAGATTATTTTTATGAACACCCGGTTAACTTTTTGTTACCGGAAGTGTCCATGACTTATCTGTAGATTGCATGAATACCTCCTTTTTATTTGATGAATTACATAATAAAGTTAGAAAAAATTTTACAATATTATTTCACTTTACAATATTTTTCCTTCATAAATATTTCAATACAGGTTCTTTGAAACCATTGTTCTTCAATAAATTTTTCTGTTAGAGTTGGAGTTATTTATTAAGATAGATTTACAAAGTTGCTCAGTAAGTTCTTATAAACCTGAATGTATATAGTTGTCGAGGTGACTTATGGTTTCCTGCTGAAACAAAATGGTTTCTTTTACCACATCAGTTATAGAAATAATTCCACTCAACTTATTTTTATCAAATACCGGCAGATACCTGATATTGGCTGTGGTCATAAGTTCCATACAATGTTCAATTGTATCTTCAGGAAAAATGTGCGGCAGATCAGTGGTCATTATTTCAGACACTATTGTACTGGTAGAATGTTTTTCCTTTAATATTACTTTACGGGAATAATCTCTTTCCGTAACTATTCCCAAATATTTATCGTTTTCCATTACCACCACTGACCCAATGTTTTGTTCGGCCATTAATTTAAGTGCTTCAAAAACGGTTGTATTTGGCAAAACAGAAACGGCGCTTGTACCTTTCCTGGTAAGGATGTCTTTAACCTTATTCATATTGCAAGTTTGTTGTTTAGGAAATTTACGAAAAAAATTATTATAACAAATAAAGAATATTTTTCTAATTAAAGGCAGACTTGCTTGTAGTAAATTTTTTTAATTTTGAATATGAATCAAACCGCAGGAAAATACGTAATAATTATAGGGCTGGTAATTATTGTAACAGGAATAATAATTTATTTCTTTCACGATTATTTTAAATGGTTTGGAAGGCTTCCTGGTGATATACGGATTGAAAGAAAGAATTTTAGATTTTATTTTCCGATAGCGACAATGATTGTAATCAGCATTGTTCTTACTTTAATAATTAATTTAATAAGAAGATTATAAATTATTTTTTACCGTAATATAAGAAAAGGTGAAAAGTAATTGATTAAGCATTATTTTTGCATTATATCAATTCCCCGATGAAAACTATAAATTGACTTTGTAGGATTTATAGCCGTTCTCTTTAATCTTTATTTTTATAACCATAAATTCATCTATTATGAAAAGATTTTACACATCTGAGGTGGGTGACACCTTAACCGCAATCGGAATTATAACAGGTTTTTTTGGGTTAATTGCCATCCTTGCATATTTTGCAGGAGTTCTAAATTAAATTTCTTTTTCAATTCAATCTTTAAAAGGGTGCATTATTTGCATCCTTTTTTTATGGTCAAAATTTGAAAATTTGTTTTATTAAAAGTGGTTATTAGACAATTTTTTTAAAATTTATAATCTATAACAGTTTTTTTGTCGCTTAATAAGAGTTGTTCTTTTACCATTTGTTGGGGTAAGAAATCCTGCCATAATATTAAATTTAACCAATGGAATATTTTGTTGAGAAAGATTCTATTGTAAGAGAAATCTGGAAGAAAGGTGATATTATACTTTTCATCTTTGCCGGTGCTTCTTCAGAATTTGCTTTAAACAAAGCAGTGGATTGGTTATATTATACGGGCAGACTTCCTGCTGATCCGTTAAAAAGATTATTCATCACTATTAATTATGCACGGCAAATCGTTTTTTCTGAGAGAGAAAAAGCATTTAATGCGATTGATAAAATCACTTCAATTCATACAGCGGTGGAAACAAGCAGAGGCGCTAAAATTCCGGACTGGGCTTACAGAGATGTACTATTTATGCTAATACATTATTCCATTGCTTCTTTTGAGTTGATGGAAAGAAAACTTTCAGAAAATGAAAAAGAAGATAACTATAATGTGTTCCGGCGACTTGGCATAAGAATGAAATTAAAAGAATTGCCTGTTAATTATAATGACTGGCTTATTGTGCGAAATGAACATCTGCAAAACGATCTTGAAAAAGGCCGCTATACAGTTGATCTTTATAAACAATATAAAAAACACCTCGGAATAGTTCGATATAAAATTTTATTGCAATCGCAAATACTTGTGGTGCCAAAAATAGTTAACGAATTATTGCACCTTGGTAAAATATCATGGCTTAGGCCCATTCTTGCTTTTTATAAACTGGTACAAAAATCCTTCTTAGGTAGAATTTTAAAATATATAATTCTTCCTGCCACTTATAGAGAACAAATAAAGGCTTTAGATGTTGAGCCGCTGAATTAGTATATCTGGCACAAGAATTATAGATAAATATAATTACAACTTATTCCAAAATAAAAACAAATGGCTAAATATTCTAAATCTTCACAAAATGCTGTGAAGGACGCAATGCATGAAATGCATGAAGGCAAATTAAAAAGTGGAAAGAGTAATAAAAAGGTTACAAACCCTAAACAGGCGATTGCTATCGGGCTCTCCGAAGCCCGGCAAAAAGGTGCGAAAGTCCCTAAAAAAGCAGGTACAAAAAAATCCGGTAAAACTTCTGGAGCTAAAAAGTCTAACTAATATTTGACCTGATATAAAAAAGCCTGGGACAATTGTGTACATAAAAAACACAAATATCCCAGGCTGTTGTATTAGTTAAAATCATTACTTTTTAAAGGTCCTGATATTGGATTTTGCAGGTTCTGCAGCTGCAGGAGCTACAGATCTTTGCGGCATTGGCTGGCTCCGTTCAAAAGTGTTAGCCGGCCTGTTGAAATCATTGGCCGGCCTTTGTTTTTGTTCAGGCTGATTATCAGCATTACGTTGCTGATCTGGCACTCTTCTAACATTATTAACAGGTTCATTTTGTGGTTGCAAAGGCATTGTTCTTACAGGCTGGGTATAAACACGAACCGGCTTTTGATTTATAGGATTATTATTATTATTCCTTGAATCTTCAGTATTTTGAGGAATATTTTTAGGTTGCGCATCTGCCGGCAATTGTCTTACTATCCTCTTTGAAGCGTCAGGATGAAAATTATTATTTGCATCTGGTGTATTACCAGCATTAGGCTGAGTAGTTGCAGGAGGATTTTGTAATACCCTTGGTTTTAATCTTACATAAGGTGTTGTTTGTGCAGGATTAACTGACTGCGAAGGCTGCGCCGGTCTTTCATTATTTAAATTTCCTTGTACAGGCTGAATGTTATTGTTATTTGATCTGCCAGGAAAAACTCTCTTATTTAAAACGTTATTTGAAGACGGTGAAGGATTTGTAGGTTGCTGGTTTATTGCAGGATTATTCTTTGAATCAACCACTTTTGCAGGCCTTATATTTTGGGCAAGTTTAGGGTCTTGTTTTACAACCGGTCTATAAATATGCAATCCATCGCCTTTAACTTTTTCAACACCGGGAACATTACTTTGCTTAAGTACCAAAGGCCTTATTTTACTATGAGTAACCTTCTCAACTTCAACTACACTTGGACCTCCCTGGTACCCAGCAGGAGTTTTAAAGGAACGGGGGCCAACCTGTGTTGTATTATTATTTATGATCGTTGTATTGTTTATTATCGTTGTATTATTCTGTTGGTTAATGTAATAATTATTTATATCTCTCCTGTTAATATACTGATGAGGTACAAAAGCCCATTCATTAGTGCCAACCTGTAAAAAGTTACCATCGCGGCGGCGTGGACATAAAGGAGCCCATCCATAATATTCCTGACTGCTTCTCCAGCTTACCCACGCAGGCGCCCACTCATAACCTGGAACCCATAACCAGCCATAAAAGTTGTCGTAATACCAGCGTCCGTAATGGAAAGGTGCCCATCCCCAGTCATAATTAGATACCCATGTCCATCCGTAATTTGTGTAAGCCCAGTTTCCATTAGAATAATAAGGTCTGAAGCCGGAAATACTTGGTGCCCATACATAACCAAACTCCGGATTATTTATCCATTGTCCATAAGGGCTAAGATTATCATAAAATTGTTGATAAGAAATAGAAGAAGAACTATTATAATCATCGTTATTATAGTTATTATAACTATTACCATCGTTAGTATTATAATTACTACTTTCTATTTGTCTGGTTTGTGCGCAAGCGGTAAGTATTATTGAAGTAAAAAGTACTATACCATATATTGATTTTTTCATTTTTAAAAAAGTTTTAATTATTGTAATATTACTAAGACCTTGCCAGAATTATAAGGTTAAATCAGTGCGGAATAATTAACAAACCATATAAGTTCTTCAATGTTCTGCTAATGTATAAACAACAATAAAGCAGGCCGGAAGTAATTATTCAGTAAAGATAATTTGCGAAAAAGAAATATGCCAGTCCCGGTGCTTGGGAAATGTCTTCACTCTCAAACCATTCCTGCATATCGTCACAAATGAATTTGTTCTACTTTCAGAATTTAAAATAATTCAAATGTGGTATATAAAAAATATTTTAACCCCAATAACTTTCCTTTTTTTTTAAGCCCTGCTTCCCTGTAGTTGTTTATAAGTATGCAGATCATAAATATAAAATCGGCCCTCCTTCATCTAGTATTGTGGCAGCTTGCTGAAAACAAAATTGTAATGCCTGTAAGAATATTACTTTATATATAAGAAACAGAAAAAGTTAGCGTTAAATACTTGTTCGTTATCCAATTGAAAATAAAACATTATGAACCCATTAAAAGAACCTGATTTAACTTGTATGAAATGCAACACTCATTTAAGTAAAAGCGCAGCGAAACCACAACACTATGACGTTAATACAACAAGTCTTTTGCTAATGTTCCGGTTTCGTGAAATCATGATGATTGAATGCCCTTTATGCGGCACTAAAAAATACTTGTTTGAAAAATAGTAAACTTAACCTGTACTTTTTGAATAACCGCTGATACTTTTTGGTGTATAATTGTTAAGTAATCTAATTATTTACAGGCTTCCCGTTCTTCCTCCATCTACCGGAAGATTTATTCCGTTAATATAAGCCGCTGCAGGAGAACAAAGAAAAGCTACTGCAGCTCCAAATTCTGCTGGCTCTCCTAATCGCTTTGCAGGAATCGCTGCTATTGCTTTTTCAAAAATTACCTGCTTATCCAAGCCCTGCTCTGCCGCTTGTTTATTAAATAAATATTCTAACCGGTCAGTATTTGTAAAACCGGGAAGAACATTGTTTACCGTAATTCCAAAACTGCTTATTTCATTGGCAAGCGTCTTTGCCCAATTAGCTACCGCAGCTCTTATAGAATTGGAAATACCCAAGCCATTAATAGGTTGTTTAACTGAAGTAGAAACAATATTTATAATGCGGCCATAACCAACATTTTTCATACAGGGAACTATAAGCCGGGCAAGCACATGGCTGCTGATAACATGTGTACGAAAAGCTGTTTCAAGTTCAGCAACATCAGTATCTATCATAGGCGCAGCCGGAGGACCACCGGCATTATTCACTAAAATGTGAATTGTATTTCCGCTCTGTATAAAATTGCCGATGATATGTTTTACGGTGTCCGGTTCTGAAAGATCAATAACAAGGTAACTGTGTTGCTGACCTTTTGAAGTGTCTAATTGATGTATTGCAGATCGCAACTTTCCTTCATTTCTACTGGCAACAATAATGTTAGCGCCGAGTAAAGCAAGTTCATTTGCACAAGCAAATCCGAGTCCCTGGGATCCACCGCATACAAGCGCAGTTTTATTAATAAGATCAAGGTTCATCGATAAATTTTACTGCTAAAATAGCGCACTTTGTTACGGTCAAAAAATTGAGATTAAGTATAAACATCATTTATAAAATATAACACTTTATTTTTTCAAATTGATAACGGCCTTTAATGTGTTGGTTTTAAATAAACTCCTTTGGCACAAGAAGTCTTCAACGCTCTAAATATTTCTTCAGGCACATTTTTATAATCGTAAATTATGCCGAGACAAAAGTTATTCTCAAAATGGCTGTAGCAGCGTCGTAACTTATTGTAGAAACTACAGATGATGGCATATATCTAAAAAGCAACCGATAATGTTTGCACTGCATGAAACAAAAATATCCATACTTTTAAATAGCCCTAAAATATTTTTAGTACGCAGTAAATACATAAATAGTCTTTATACTTTTATTATATTTTGTACACACTATAAACAAACCATATGTCAATACAAAACCAATCATCCCGCAGAAAATTTTTACAACAAATAGGCGCTACAAGCTTGCTGGCGGCGGCTTCACCTTTAAGCAGTTTTGCTGCAAAAGAAAAAGCTGAAGAAAGAACTTTATTCTACGAAAGAAAAATATCCGCAGCCGATACCGTACGTCTTGGTGTAATCGGCTTTGGCATCCAGGGACATTTTGATCTGCAGACTGCGTTAAAAGTTCCGGGTGTACAACTCACAGGTATTTGCGACTTATATACCGGCCGGCTTCAAAATGCAAAGGAACTTTATGGCAACGATCTTTTTACTACGAGAAATTATAAAGAACTTTTGGATAAGAATAATATTGATGCAGTCATCATCGCTACCACTGATTGCTGGCATGCACGCATTACCAAAGATGCGTTGACAAAGGGCAAAGCAGTGTACTGCGAAAAGCCAATGGTATATAAAATAAGCCAGGGCCCGGAGGTAATAGAAGTGCAGAAGAAAACAGGAAAAGTGTTGCAGGTAGGCAGCCAGCGGGTAAGCAGCATCGGACTGGCAAAAGCGAAAGAATTATTAGCCGCAGGCGAAATAGGCAAACTCAATATGGTGAATGCGGTGTACGACAGGCAAGGCTCTATCGGTGCATGGGAATATACTATACCTAAAGATGCCAGCGCAGATACCACCGATTGGGAAGAGTTTATAAAAGTAACAGAAAAGATGCCTTATGATCCTAAAAAATTCTTTTGGTGGCGTGCTTTTAAAGAAGTGGGCACCGGTGTTGCCGGCGATTTGTTTATTCACCTGTTAAGCGGTACGCATTTCATCACCAACTCAAAAGGCCCGCAAAGTATTTACAGTACCGGCCAGTTCAGTTACTGGAAAGACGGCCGCAACATGCCTGATGTAATGAGTGGTGTAATGCAATACGGCGATACGCCTGAGCATCCTGCGTTTCAATTAACCTTGCAGGTAAACTTTATCAGCGGCACCGGCGGAGAAGAAATGATACGGTTTATTGGTTCAGAAGGGGTGATAGAAGTAAAGGGAAATGACCTTACGATAAAACACAGTATAATGCCCCAGGCGCCGGGCTTTGGCGGTTATGATTCTGTGTTTACGTTTCCTAAAAGCATGCAGGCTGAAATGCAGAATGACTACAATGCAAAATGGACAGAGGCGCAAAAAAAGAGACCTGCCAAAGATGATATTACTTTTAAAGCACCCGAAGGCTATAGCGATCACCTGGATCATTTTACTAATTTTTTTGATTCTATAAGAACAGGTAAACCGGTGGTGGAAGATGCTACATTTGGTTTTAGAGCAGCAGCACCTGCATTATCCTGCAACGAAAGTTTCTTTCAAAAGAAGATAATTAAATGGGACCCTGTTAATATGAAACTGGTGTAGTATGAGATTGGATAGGTAGCGCAAATTGAAAACTTTAAACATATTCGGCGAAGCTGCAAGCTGCCACAATCAGCTAATATTACTTCTCTTGATTTTATCCCGGCTGATTACTTTGAATGATGTAATATCATAAGATGTAATCAATCAATTTCAGAAATCAGAATGTTGAAATTTGTAAACTTATTTCCGGACTGTCACAATAAATAATTGTATAAATCATGACAGGAAGATGGATTAAAAGAACGTTATTGTTTCTTAGCTAAAGCATTATCTGTTGAACGTAAATTGAAATGTATGCTTTTGTAATAATGTGGAATCATCTGGCGTAATTAACGCACTGTCTTCTACACTTTAATCTTGCTTTAATTTTAAGAATGTACCAAGCACAGTATACCTTTTATTTATTTGAATGCGTATAGTATTATTTGAAACAAGCGTAATGATAGCATTATTTTTTGAGCTATCTGTAGTAAAAAAAACCGGCTTTTTCAATTGCTTTTCCTGTATGGCTGAAAGTTTTGATTTTAGTGGAAGTTCTACATTAAATCCAAAGGCTTCTATGGTTTGCGCTAATAATACGTTTTCCGGCTTTAAGAGTAATTCCTTGAAACGAATTAACGATGAATCCTGTGTTCTGTTTAACAAGCTGATGATGCTATCTGTTTTAAGAGTATTTTCATAAAGGCTGCCAATCTTTATTTTCATGTGTTCTGTATCAAGAACTGCTTCCATGTTTTTATCATCAGTTAATGCATGTAGGGCTTGTAATACCTCATCTAAAAATTCTTTTTTCAGTGCGCTGTTTAAATTGATAAAATTACTGCAGTTGGCTGAGTTTGTAATTGCAAGCAAATTGAAAAGAGTATGATAATTGGAAGTATCTAAGATGTGTATCGCTTTATTAACATCCCTTTCATGTTCATTATTTATACTTCCGATATACATTTTATCTTGTAGTTGTAAATAAAATGCGTTAGGAAATAATTCCCTGTTTATACATTGCTCATAATAATTCTTCCACGACAACAATGATTGTTGATAATCATCATTTGATTTATAAAGGCTGTCATTTATTGTAACAAATGTGAGCCTGGTTCTCTCTTTAGTACCTGCGTTGCAACTAATCAAGGCAACACAAATCAGGTAAACAGCAAAAAGTATATTATTCTTAAACATAAATTACCGGTTATGATTACGTACTTTAAATATAAAATATCATTGCCTGAACTGATAATACTTCCTGTTTTTCCAATTCATAAACTTCTTTACTTGTTCGTTTCACCCTTTGTTTGAGTAAGACTTAACCCAGCCAGCTCCTTCGTTTAACAGAGCGTTAAAGTTTTTTCGATGATAGTTTTGGCAGGCTGATGATCCGCATTAACGCTGCATACATCTGTTTTAATACTGATACCATTTGTGTTTTTATAATATTTGCTTTTCCTTATTTTGACAATTTAAATCCGGTAACTTATGTCTAAATCTTTACTGTCTTAATAACTGAAAGCCTACAATCCCTAAAGTTTGGCAAATCTATTGCATGAGACAAATTTTATAAACTGATAAATTATGAAAGTAATCTCTTCAAAAGTACATGGTGTATTAGATTATTTAACCGTGATCTTTTTAATTTTATCACCTTCTATTTTTAATATGGATGACGGGCTAAGAACGTGTACTTATGTATTAGCTGGTTTGCAATTGATAGTAAGTATTCTTACTGATTATGAACCCGGCTTAATAAAAGTGATCCCATTTAAAGTTCATGGATTAATTGAAATGGCTGCTGCTGTTATATTAGCAATAATTGCTTTTTTGTTTTTGCATAACGATAGTGAGACCGGCTTTTACTTTTATTTAGTATTGGCTGTAATTTATTTAATAGTGTTTATACTCACAGATTTCAGAGAAAAAAACCTCAGTAAAGTAGCAGTGTAAACAAGAATTATTTCTGTAAGAAAGATAACCGCTGTCTGTTAATTTTATTGCTATAAAATACAACATAGAATAGCTTGAAAATAAAAATCCAAAGATTAATTAATTTCACCCGAATATATTCCTTGTTTAAAATCATCTTATCTTTTGCGTATGGAAATAAAGCAATATCCCTTCTATCTAAAAACAACTGTAATTCTTTTTGGCATCATACTATTTGTATATATCTTAATAAATTTAAGCGACATACTTATACCTTTTTCATTTGCTTTAATTATTGCGATTTTATTAAATCCGCTTGTTAACAGGTTTAGAAAAATGGGATTAAAGAATGTATTAGCCATTACAATTGCCATGCTTATTGCACTTATCCTTGTAAGCAGTATAGTGTATTTTCTCTATTCACAAATGTTGGGTTTTGGAGAAAGCCTGCCTCTTTTAAAACAGAAATTTGCTTTGCTTCTGTCTCAATTACAAAGTTGGGTGCAGCATACATTTGGGCTTGCTATTCAAAAACAGGTTGATATACTTAATGAAGCCTTGAACAATAGTAAAATGCTGTTAGGCAAAACGGTTTTTTCTGCTTTAGGCACATTGGTAGTAATAGTTATCTTGCCTGTATATGTGTTCTTATTACTGTATTATAAAACGCTTATTTTAAATTTTTTGTATGAAATATTTGCTGAAGTAAACTCTAAAAAAGTAGCTGATGTGCTTAACCAAACTAAAACAGCTATCCAAAGTTACATGATAGGTTTATTGATTGAAGCAATTATTGTTGCAGTGTTAAATTCAACAGCCTTATTAATACTTTCGGTGAAGTATGCTATTTTACTTGGCGTAATCGGCGCCATTTTAAATATGCTTCCTTACATTGGCGGCATTATAGCGATAGCGCTGCCGGTATTAATGGCTACTGTTACAAAAGAGGGATTTTCTACCCAACTTGGTATTGTGATTGCCTATGCAATTATCCAGTTTATTGATAATAATATCCTGGTGCCGCGGATAGTTTCTTCCAAAGTTCAGATCAATGCATTAATCTCTATTTTAACGGTGCTGCTTGGCAATGCCTTATGGGGCGTGTCCGGTATGTTTCTCTCTATTCCATTTGTTGCCATTTTAAAAATCATTTTTGACAGAATACAACCACTGAGACCATGGGGAAAATTATTGGGTGATGAAATACCTTCAAAACATAAAGGACAAATATGGCCACGCAGAAAAAAACCTTCAGTAGCAGAAAAAATAATAGAAAACTCTGCTTCGTAATGCTGAGAAAGTTTATCAATAAATATTTTGAAATACTCTTTTGGATCACTGCATTAACGTTGCCTGCGATTATGTCGCCCGGTAACAGCACACATTATTCTTTATGTATTTTTAAATTATTGGGTATAGATTTCTGTCCTGGCTGCGGGCTTGCACATTCAATAAGTTTCTTATTTCATGGCGATATTTATTCCTCATTCAAAGCCCATCCTTTCGGAATTTTTGCGGTACTAATTATCTTAAAGAGAATATTCAACCTGTTACAAATAAAAATTATAACCCCACCTGAAAATTATTATGCAATACAAAAACAGTAATTCAATAAATCCTGTTCTTCTAAAACACTTGTTTACAGTTACACCCGAAGAATTGGTAACTATTAATTCACGTACACAAGGTTTCAGTGACAATGAGCTTCAGCAATTTTGCATGATATATATTTCAAAAAGAAAAGATCCGCAAACAATTTTGCTTCTATGCCTGCTCGGCCTTGTGTTTATTTCGGGAATTCATCGCTTTGTTATCGGGCATACAGGCCTGGGCATATTATATTTTTTTACCGGCGGATTATGCCTTATTGGAACAATAATAGATGCAATTAATCACAAAGATCTGGCTCTTGAATATAATGCCAAAATGATAACGGAAACCTTATTAATGCTGAATATGATAAAAAAATAAGGCTGGTTATTTGGTTATTGCTGTTATTCAAAAGTCATTTACTTCCACGTCCTTTTTTGCATCTTTTATAAAGCGATTGTGATAAATAAATAATACCACTTAATGAATTTATTTACAAAGATTTCCTGTCAATCAATCCT
>CAXSDW010000091.1:9030-13677 GCA_964236235.1 uncultured Chitinophagaceae bacterium | reverse complement strand
TTTCAGTTAATTCTTTTTATAAATCTCCACTTTAGGAATTGGAAAGATAAAGCCGGTACCTTCATCCAGCGCTTCCTTTTCACGTTCCAAAAATTCTTTTTTAAAATGCCACGGTAATACAAGATAATAATCAGGGTTCATGGCGCGGCTCTCTGCCTCGCTTATTATCGGTATGTTGGTTCCCAGCGTCATGGCGCCATATTTATCAGGATTCCTTTCTGCCGCATAATCAACCAAAGTATGATCAATATTACACCACTGCAAAATGGTATTTCCTTTAGTGGATGCACCATAAATATGAATTGTTTTTCCCTCTCTTTTTAACTGGGTAATTAATGAAAATAATTCATCACGCAAAACTTCAATCCTTTCCTGAAACTTTACGTAAGGCCTGTCTGTATCCAATTCCATGTCAAATTCCCTTTGCCTCACTTCATTGATAAGCGCATAATTTTCCTTGCTGTCATGACTGCTGTTTTCGTTATGCGTGGCATAGCAACGGATACTTCCCCCGTTTATATCATTAAATGAAATTTTAAAAACCTTCATGCCCGCCATTGCCAGTATCTTTTCCAAAACTGCCAGGCTATAAAACTCAAGGTGCTCATGGCAAAGCGTATCATAGCTATCCAGCATAAGCATTTCGGGCATATAACTCATTTCAAAAACCCAAAGACCTTTTGGCGCCAGGAATTTTTTAATTCCCTTCACAAAATCAACCGGGTTTTCAAGGTCGTAAAACATAGCTATGGAGGTAATAATATCCAATCGCTTACCTTCTAATATCTTAAACAATTCTTCTGAAGGAAAAATGTCCTGCACTACAACAGCATGCTTTACTTCTTGCGCCACATCACTCGGGTCGCAGCCGTATTTAATAAATTCCGGCGGGTAATATCCCAGCAATGTTCCATCATTGCAACCGATATCTAATATTAATGCCTGCTTTTTATTTATAATCTCAAGCACGGAATCCACTATTCCTTTTAAGTGGTTACGCATGGTAGCATTGGTTCCTGAGCGATACCAGTAAGCATCATATAAAATTTCCGGCGGCACGGAATGCTGCATTTGTAAAAGTCCGCAGGCGTTTTCATCTGCCTGGGGATTACAGCGAACCAAAGTGCAATCTATCTTCCTGGTTGAAGGCATTTCTTTGCCGGGCTTTACAAACGAGCCCTGTAAGTATTGAGGTCCGAGATCAATCACTTTTTTTAATGATGATGAGCCGCAAACCCTGCAGGTATTTCTTCTTCTTATGTGCATTACTACTTTTTATTTTTTGTTAGCATATCAGCAAGTTGCTGATTAATTGAATCTATACAATGGTTTCTTTCCAGGTTTAATATGGCGAGTTGCTTTACCACATTGTCTTTTTCACCTGCGGGAACTTTTTCAAATTCATATACTTTTTCCTGCTCATGCCAGAGGCGGCAATTAACATCGGCGAGCTGGTAAAATACTTCCCCGATATTACCTTTAACGGCAGCAACTTCATTGCCCTCTTGTTTAAAAACTTTATTTGAGGCAAAAGTCAGTTTACCCGGTAAAATTTTCCCACTGATAGCATCTGCAAGATAATCATCAATCTCCCGCTGTAATTCTTTGGCCTGGCTACCTAAACTGTCCAGTCTTATGGCATCTTGCGTATGATATTGCTTTAGCTTAACGATAGTGAGCTTATCACACAACATTCCCAAAGTTTCTGCCATATTTATTTTACATTTTGCAGCGAAAATATTAATAACGTTTTACTTACCCTAATCCGTTTTTACAGCGCTACAACAGCATTAAGCTTTTGAAGAAAAAGCGCCATGGCTTTCTCTTTGCTCTTATCAAAAGAATAATTTATATATGAGGTGAAGTAAGCCTTAAGATCGAACAATTGAAAAGGATTTTCAGCAACTATTTTATCAATATTTTGCAAACCCATTTCGTTTGCATCATTGAAAGAATCAATAAAACTTTCTTCCTTTTTTCTATTACTTACCCACGCCGCAAAAACAAAGGGCAAACTGGTATATTTTTTCCATTCCATGCCAAGATCAAATATATAGAGCGATATTTTTCTTTGCGCAAATGCCTTGTCGCCGATAACCAGGCCTGCTGTAGTGCCTTTAATTTTTCTTGTATAATCATCTGATGTCATTTCTATCAGAGGATCGATTTTCCAATATTCATTTAAAAGGATTTTTAAAAGCTCTATTGAAGTACGGCTGTGATAATCTAACAGTATCCTTTCAATCTTTTGCAACGGAACATCGCTAAACAAACAAACACTGCCTACTTCTCCATCACAGCCAATGCAATAACGTGATACAATATAATGCTCTTTCATTTGCGGAATAACGGCTACAGGCACAAGTCCTACGTCAACTGAGCCATTTACCAGCATCTCCGCAATCTTTGAAGGATAATTAATTACCAGTTCAATTTCATCCTTCATCATTCCCTGTTCAAAGCCGTATATAAGTGGTTTTGTGTTAAGATAACTTACTGCGCCAACCTTTATTTTTTTCGTCACCAATTTATTTTGGCGCAAAATTAATGGATAGCAGATTATCACAATATTATTTAAGAAAGTGTTAATTCAATTTATATTTGTTCATGCAACTACAACCTCTCACTGCAATTTCCCCTGTTGATGGCCGCTATAGAAACCAGGTGCAGCATCTCAATGAATATTTTTCAGAATATGCATTAATCAAATACAGGATCAAAATAGAAATTGAGTATTTCTTTTTTCTTGCAGAAAATAATTTCTTTGAGCTTTCATCTCCGGCAAAAAATCATTTTCAAAAAGTATATAATAATTTTTCTATTGAAGATGCACAGAAAATAAAAGACACAGAAAAAATTACCAATCACGATGTTAAAGCTGTAGAATATTTTTTAAAGGACGAATTAGAAAAGTGTAAATGCGGCGAAATAAAAGAATGGATACATTTTGCCCTTACCTCCCAGGATATTAATAACACTGCCATTCCATTGTTGTGGAAAGATGCTGTAAAAAATGAATATCTGCCTTCTATCAACCATATAAAAAATATTATAGAAACCCTTGCAAAAGAGTGGAGAGATATTCCAATGCTTTCCAGAACCCACGGCCAGCCTGCATCACCCACAATACTGGGCAAAGAAATAATGGTGTTTGCAGAGCGAATAGATAACCAGGTAAAGCTGTTTGATCAGATTCCTTTTACAGGCAAATTCGGTGGCGCTACCGGAAATTTTAACGCTCATGCTGCAGCTTATCCAAATACTGACTGGAAGAAGTTTGCAGATGAATTTCTTGAAAAAAAATTAGGATTGCAACGACAACAATTTACCACGCAGATTGAGCATTATGATATGCTTGCAGCGCATTTTGATGCGATAAAACGCATCAACACTATTCTAATAGATCTTTGTCGTGACATGTGGACTTACATAAGCATGGATTATTTTAAACAAACAATTAATAAAGATGAAACCGGCAGCAGCGCCATGCCCCATAAAGTAAATCCTATTGATTTTGAAAATGCAGAAGGTAATTTAGGAGTTGCAAACGCTTTGCTGGAGCATCTTTCAGCCAAACTGCCTGTATCAAGATTGCAGCGGGATCTTACAGATTCCACGGTGATAAGAAATATTGGTGTGCCGGTTGCACATACCATTTTGGCGTTTCTTTCAATACAGAAAGGACTGGCAAAATTAATTTTGAATAAACAAAAAATAGCTGAAGACCTCAACAATAACTGGGCTGTAGTAGCAGAAGCGATACAAACTATTTTAAGAAGAGAAAACTTTCCAAAGCCATACGAAGCCTTGAAGGAATTAACAAGAGCAAACACTGTAATGAACAAAGAAGTAATACATCAGTTTATTGATGGATTGGAAATTTCATCTTTATTAAAAGAAGAGTTGAAGGAAACAACTCCAAATAATTATACCGGGCAAACTCCTTTTGCTTAATTCTCTGCCAGGTAAAAGACATTTAATTCTTCACCATCTTCAATAATGTTTTCGAGAAAAGTAAAGCCTGATTTACCCAGTACATTTTTAGAGCTGTCATTCTTAATTTCAGTAAATGCATAGATGGAAGAAAAGCCTGTTGAAGTAAAAATATACTGTATACCTTGTTTTACAATTTCGGTTGCAAAGCCTTTGCCCCAGTCTTCTTTACGAAATGCATAGCCTATTTCTACTGCTGATCTTTCTATTGTTTTTCGTAAAAGAAACGTACCTATAAAAGCGCCACTTGTCTTTTCAATAATTAAATAACGGCCTACATAATCATCTGTCTTATATTGTAAAAGCTGTGCATCAAAAATAAGTTTAGTCTCATCAAAAGTTAGCTCAGGGCTAATATCTTCAGTTATAGCTGCATCACTGTAAAGTGTATGAATGCTTGCCAGGTCTGTGTGTGACCACTTTCTTACATATAATCTATCTGTTTCAAAAATCATGTTATGGGTTTCAGGTGGCAGGTATGAGGTGTCAGGTGTCAGGTTTCAGGTTTCAGGTTTAGTTGTCAGTTGTCAGGTGTCAGTTGTCAGATTTAATTATTAGCAGTCGGAAAAAATATTGGTAGATTAATCTTCCTTATCAACTGTTGACTGCTAAATTCAACTATTAATCTTCACTGTCAACTGTCAACTGTCAACT
>CAXSDW010000091.1:0-8930 GCA_964236235.1 uncultured Chitinophagaceae bacterium | reverse complement strand
CAACTACTTATGTATTTCGCTGGTAAAATGAAACTCAATCTCCGGGTTATTTGTTCGCTCGGTATTCAGGAACCATTCACTTTGCGCAAGGTAAACCAAATAACCATCCTTATCTTCTGCAATGTTAGCTTGTTTAAAACGTATAAAGTCTTCAAGCTTCTTTTTGTCTTTACTGGTTATCCAGCAAGCTTTATAAAAAGGCAGATTATTTAATTGAACACTTGCCCCATACTCATGCAACAGGCGATATTGAATTACCTCGAACTGAAGCTCGCCAACGCAACCGATGATCTTTTTATTGCCACCAAACTGGGTGAACAATTGAGCCACACCTTCATCAGTTAATTGCATCAGGCCTTTTTCAAGCTGCTTGGTTTTCATGGGATCTTTATTCTGTACTTCCTTAAATATCTCCGGCGAAAAAGATGGAATGCCTGTAAAATAAAAATCTTCACCTTCAGTTAATGTATCACCAATTTTGAAATTGCCTGTATCAAACAAACCAACTACATCACCGGGAAAAGCAGCGTCAATTACATCTTTATCTCTTGCAAGGAAAGTGTAGGGATTGCTAAATCTTACATCCTTATGCAGGCGTACATGATGAAAATATTTATTGCGCTCAAACTTACCGGCACATACTCTTAAGAATGCTATTCTATCCCGATGCTTGGGATCAAGATTAGCATGTATCTTAAAAACAAAACCACTAAACTTATCTTCACCAGGCTCTACAACCCTTGTGGTTACTGCCCTGTGCTGAGGTAACGGAGCTATCTGTATAAAAGTTTCCAGCAATTCCTTTACACCAAAATTGTTAATGGCGCTGCCAAAAAATACCGGCGCCACCTTTCCCTGCAGGTACGGTTGGTTATCAAATTTGCCATACACGCCATCAATCAGTTCCACATCTTCCCTTAATTGTGCGGCATCCTTCTCTCCTATTCTTTTATCAAGAACCGGATCATTCAAATCATCCAATGGCAGGTAATCATCTTCTGTTGCTTTTTGATTTGGATTGAACAACAACAAGCTTTTATCATACAAATTATATACACCTTTAAAATCCCGGCCCATATTTATTGGCCAGCTTAAGGGATGAAGTTTAATTTTTAGTTCGTTCTCTATTTCATCTAAAAGATCAAAAGGATTTTTTCCATCACGGTCAAGCTTGTTTACAAAAACAATAACCGGCGTATCTCTCATACGGCACACTTCCATTAACCGCCTGGTCTGTTCTTCTACTCCTTTTACACAATCTATTACAAGCACTACACTATCTACAGCAGTAAGTGTACGGTAAGTATCTTCAGCAAAGTCTTTGTGGCCGGGCGTATCAAGCAGGTTAACCAATGTATCTTTATATTCAAAACTCATTACAGATGTTGCTACAGAAATTCCACGCTGCCTTTCTATTTCCATAAAATCACTGGTAGCATGCTTTTTAATCTTATTGCTTTTTACAGCGCCGGCAGTTTGTATAGCACCTCCAAATAATAAAAACTTTTCAGTAAGCGTGGTTTTGCCGGCATCCGGGTGAGAGATAATTGCAAACGTTCTGCGCTTTGCTATTTCATTAATATATTTCATAAAGGGCGCAAAGATAGCTATTGAGTTACTAAGGAAAAACTAAGACTGCTTATTATGGCAAGTGCCACATCTTACATCAATCACTTTAACGATTGAACGCATATTAATAATTGTATGTTTAACAATTAATCAATAATGAGGACACAATAAAAGAATGAAGAGAAGGACAAGAATTTATTCGTAGATTTTTTAGATAATCACTAATTTCTGAACAAGCATAATAAAGTAATAACAAGCCTTACGCTCTTAGAAGATTTTCTATCTTTTTTTCTAATAATGTAAGATCGAAAGGCTTCTCGATAGTATCATTTGCTTTATCAAGGTTGATAATGTTTTTTGGAATTGTATAACCAGTCATTATTAAAAGCGGCACATCACGTGTTACCTCATTGTCTTTTAACTTTTCAGCAACGTCGCTTCTCAATATGTCAATTAATATAACATCAGGATTAAAACTCTTTACAATGTGTTGAACTTCTTCCCCATCACCAGTATATTTAACCATATAATTTTTTCTTTGCAGCCACACTTGTAATAGCGTCATAGTATCAAAATCATTATTCACCACTAATATTTTTGCCATATATTCCTTGTTTAAGTTTAATAGTTCAATCTCTATGCCTTAATTAAACGATAATTGTTAAAGGGGAATAGAAAAATGAAATATGGAACCCTTACCTTCTTCACTTTCTGCCCACACTTTACCATTATGCGCTTTAATTATCTGGCGGCATAAGTATAATCCCAAACCAATGCCTTCAAAATTCTTTGTTTTTTCTGCCCTGAAAAAGCGATTAAAAATGTAAGGCAATTGATCTTTTGAAATACCAAGTCCTTTATCTTTGACTGAAACTATTACCAATTTACCATCATGCTTAATTTCAAGCTCCACTTCATCGCTGCCCTCAGAATACTTAATACCGTTACTTAGGTAGTTTGTAACCACCTGTATCAGCCTGTACTTGTCTCCGTGAACTTTAATATCTGCATTTCCGCTTACAACTATTTTATACATTGGCTGAAGCACCTTGATAGTTTCTATCGCTTCATTTATCATGTCTTCAAAATTAAATACGCTGGTTTCTAACTGCATGTTTCCTGATCCTACTTTTGTAGCATCGTATAATTCGGCAATCATTTTATTAAGCCTTAATACATTATTCTTACTCCGGGAAAGAAAATCCAATGACTCTTTTAATTTATTTTCTTTTAAGGTTTCACTCATTAACTCATTGCACAAAACAATATTTGCCAAAGGATTTCTGAGCTCATGCGCTACAAAGCCAATTATATCCTCACGCTGCTTTTCAGAATCATGGTTTATAGTAACGTCATGCAATACAAGCAAAAGATTTCGCACATCTTTCTCCTCTTCCAGCGATCTGCAGCTTACATCAAATATTCTTTTTTCACCGCTGAATATATTCACTTCCATTCCCTTTGCGATGAATCCGGTGCCGGTTTTTATCGCCCTTTTTAATTTATCATTGAACTCATCTTTATTATCAAATGATTCAACAAATTTTTTAAAACATAAATCATCATCGTCCTTACATAACTGGTGAAATGCTTTGTTGGCTTTTATTAATTCCGTCTTGTTATCTATTACAATTACAATGTCATCTATCGAGCTTAGTATCCGCTCATTAAACTGATTTAAGTGAAGCAAAGATTGTTCATACGTTTTTTGTTTATGTATATCCTGTATCACTTTTAAAATTATGCGCTTTCCTTTATCATCTTTAACCAGTATAGATTCTCCTGCCACCCATGTTAAAGTTTTGTTTTTATTAACGAGGTAATTGTTATCATTACTTTGACCTGTGCTGAGTACTTCCTTTAATTCATTTTCGGGCATACCTTTTTTCTGATCTTCTTCTGTAAATAATACATGAAACTTTTGCCCGATAATGTCATCTTCTCTAAAACCAAAAAAGTCGGTAAAAGCAGAATTTGTTTCCTGGATTATTCCTTTTTCATCCATTACAAATACAGCATTTTGTTTTGTATTGCTGAACAATGCTTCAAAAAAATTATAAGATTGTAAAGATGAATCAAGTGTTTTTCCCATCAGGTATATTTTAAATAATTATATCAGTTTAAATATTTCCAGCCGTTAATAAAATTGTGTGTAATATTCTCAGAATTCAAGCTCCAACAGAACGAGGAGATTTCAAATGACTTATATCTCCTTCCAGATGCTCAAAAGTAAATTAATTATTGTAACGGAGGTAAAGATTTATCCTTCGTTATAATTGACAATGCCACAGATGTATAAAAGTTTCTGCCAGGTGCGGCATTGTAATAACGGCCGCCAAAGCCATTTATGTCATCACCTAAACTGTATTGCTGATCTAAAAGATTATCTGCTCCTGCTGATATTTTTATCACTGTCTTTTTTTTAAATTCCTTTTCAAAACCAATCTTCGCCCCCAATAAATGATAAGATTTCGCATACTCGGAATTGGCGTCATTTAACGGTATTTTATCACTATAGAAATAACTGACATTTGCAAAAAACCCATTGTTGAGCATTACATCCAGTCCCGATGAAACAGCGTTCCGCGGCACTGATGGAAGCTGCTTTCCGCTAAAATCGTTGCCGAGTTGTTTAAAATTCTTATAGTGGAAATCATGCCATGTATAACTCAGGTAAAAAAAGCTTCTTTTAAAAGTAGTCGCAGGCAAAGGCAACGGATAGTTTAGATATGTTTCAATACCGTGCTGGCTTGTACTTCCTGCATTTACAAAATAATTTCCACCGCCGGCATCTCTTCTTTGCACAATTGTATTTTTTAAAGAATAAAAAAATGCATCAATATCAACATATAAATTTTTTAAAAAATTACCTTTTAAGCCAATATCATAATTGGTACCTTCTTCGGCATTTAATCCGAAATTTATTGTGCCACCTGTAGGCAAAAGCTCATCTGTTGAAGGAGAAGAAAATCCTTTGGCAACACTTGTATAAAAATTCAGCTGATTAAACTTTTTCATCAACGCTAAACGTGGAGCCGTCTGGTTATCGAAAATTCTTTTTTGCTCAGGCAAAGGAGCAGGCATAAATCTTTGAAACCTTACCTGTAAAGTGTTCCGGCTTGCTCCTGCAATTATAGTCCAGTCTTTAATATATAAGGAAGCCTGCAAAAAAAGTATGGATTGACTGTTGTTTATATTATCAGAAGAGTGCAAAGTATCTGCATAACCGCCCACGTTTTTATAAATACTCACCTGCGTAAAACCCTTCTGAAATTCCGCTCCTGCATCTATAGTTAAATTGCCACTATGGAGCGGTTGCCGGTACTTAAATACCGTTCTGCCACCGGTATGCGGCTCTGTACTTTTATCATAATTATTTATGTTAGGGTTTTGAAAATTTGTATACATGCCATACAAAGTGGTTTTATTTTGCAACTTCGATGTTATAGGTTGTGTATAAGATGCGCCTGCTAAAAACATTTGCTGACGAACAAAAGCGTTGGCTTGCAAAGCGCCCGGAAAGATAGCAGTTGCAGGCCTTGCAGCTTTTGGGTTTGCTTCAAATTCAGCTTTTGTTAATGCACCGGGAGTTTGATAAAAAAGATCACCGAATAAAAAAGAAGTTTTTAATATCCTGTCTTTTCCTGCTGTTAATAATCCGTTCCAGCTATACACATTTTTTTTTAAATTACTGTGTTCTCTGTAGCCATCACATTGCTGGCGCTGGTATAAAAACTTACTTACCAGTTTATCGGAAACTGTAGAAATGCCTGTATAAAAATTTTGCAAATTATAACTTCCAAAACCATATCCGGCATTTACGGCCGGCTTTTCATTTTCATCAATACTTTCTAAAAGCATTGCTCCGCCTGTACCTGCGCCATATAAGCTATTATTTGAGCCTTTAATTATTTCAATAGAATTAAAATTATAATAGCCAAGTTGATTTAAATAAGATTGTCCTCCGGGATCAGTAAATGGAATATCGTTGTAATAAATTTTTACATTCCTCACGCCAAAGGGAGAGCGCAATGAGCTGCCTCTTATATTTATGCGATAACTTCCCGGTGAACGCTCTTCCATTCGTACACCCGGAGTTGTATTTACAGCCGATACAATCGACGAAGAACTAAAATCTTCAAGCGTTTGTTTACCAATAAAATTGATAGCTGCCGGAACGTCTTTAAGCCTGCGGTTTTGTTCAAAGGCTTTTATAATTATTTCAGGAAGATTTATGTTTTGAACAGTGTCTTCGTTTTGAGCGTAAATATGTTGGGCGAAAAAAAAAGTAATAGTTAATAATAAACTTTTTAAAGGAGGCATTTTACGAATTAATAGACGCTTATATAGGCAGCGCAAAAATAGTATAAAGGAATCCGGTATTTTATTATTCTGCTCTTTTTAAATAGCAACTCTACCTAATAAACATTGAAAGACTCAACTGCAGCAAGGGTTTTATCAAGATCATTATAAGTTAATGCATTACTTAAAAACCAGCTTTCAAAAGCAGATGGCGGCAGGTAAATACCAGCATTTAATAAATGATGAAAGAGTTTATTGAACAATGAAATGTCAGCTTTTGAAGCAGTTTCAAAATCAGTAACATCATGGTCACAAAAAAATAAACTTATCATACTTCCAACACGGTTTATGCGATGAGCAATTTGCTTTTTATTAAAAACCTCATGCAAACCATTTTCAAGATATGCGCCTTTTTCTTCAAGTTCCAGATAAATTTCAGGTTTATTCTTCAATGCACTCAGCGTGGTATAGCCAGCAATCATTGCAATGGGATTTCCGCTTAAAGTTCCGGCCTGGTAAACTTTACCGAGCGGTGCTATGTGTTGCATGATCTCTTTTTTGCCGCCAAAAGCGCCAACAGGTAAACCGCCGCCAATTACTTTACCGTAAGTAATAAGATCAGCATTAACGTTAAATTTTTGTTGTGCTCCTCCTGCTGCAAGACGAAATCCTGTCATCACTTCATCAAAAATAAAAATGATATTTTCTTTATCACAAATTTTACGAAGGCCTTCCAAAAACTGCGTCTGTGGCAGAATACAACCCATATTTCCACATACTGGCTCAATTATTATAGCAGCAATTTCTCCTTTATTTTCACTTACTAAACTTTCAATTGCTTCAAGACTATTATAGGGCGCTGTAAGTGTATCATATGCCACGCCTGCTGTAATACCTGGCACTGTTTGAATATTTAACGTTGCAACTCCGCTTCCTGCATTTACTAAAAAAGCATCTGCGTGACCGTGATAGCAACCATCAAACTTTATAATTTTATTTCTTCCGGTGAAACCTCTTGCCAATCTCACAGCGCTCATGCAGGCTTCAGTTCCGCTGCTCACCATGCGAATAAGATCTACATTAGGAACCATGCTTTTTATCAGCTCAGCAATTTCAATTTCTAATTCTGTTGGTGCTCCAAAAGAAGTGGAATCTGATGCTTTATCCTGTATTGCTTTTACAACACTTTCATGTGCATGTCCTAAAATCATCGGCCCCCATGAATTGATGTAATCAATATACTGGTTACCATCTTCATCATAGAGGTAAGCGCCTTTAGCTTTCTTAATGAAAATTGGTGTTCCGCCTACACTTTTAAATGCACGTACCGGAGAGTTGACTCCGCCGGGAATGGATTGCTGGGCACGTGAAAAAAGCTGCTCACTTGTGGTGAATGGTGAATGGTGAATGGGCAATAGCTAATGTTTTATTTGTGATGCAATCAATCCCGTAAGTATTTTGAAACATCTAATCATAACCTCTCCTAAATTTGATGTATTATAGCTTTGTAAGTATTCTAATCCATTCGCTATATCAAGAGCAGCATCTATTTCAACAATCGAACTTCTGGAAATCTCATAAAATCTTTTTCTTTCTATTTCAGATTTTCTTGATGCGCCTTCAGCAATATTTAGATGAACAGATAATGCAGCCCTTCTTATTTGCGAGATCATTCCAAATTTTTCATTATCCGGAAGATGCCTGCTTAATCTATAGCATTCTAAAACAAATGTGTAAGAGTAATTATAGATGTCAAGCTTTTGATGGTTGAGTTTTAAAAACATACAATTATTTTTAGAAAGAAATAATTACAAAAGTAAAACGCTTGTGATTTAGCCATCCAGCAAATTCACCATTCACCATTCACTATTCACAACAACAGCTTCGCCGCATCTTTTGCAAAGTAAGTTGCTATAAGATCAGCGCCTGCTCTCTTTATACAAGTGAGTGTTTCAATAATTGCTTTGTCCTCATTTATCCAGCCCATTTTTGCAGCTGCTTTTATCATTGCATATTCACCGCTTATATTATATACACTCACCGGAACATGCACTGCATTTTTTACTTCACGAACAATATCAAGATAAGGAAGTCCGGGCTTTACCATCACGATATCTGCACCTTCTTCCACATCCATTAATGCTTCTTTTACAGCCTCTTTCCTGTTGGCAAAATCCATCTGGTAAGTTTTTTTATCACCAAAGCCGGGAGCAGAATCCAAAGCATCTCTGAAAGGCCCGTAAAAGCAGGAAGCATACTTAGCGCTATAAGCCATAATGCCGGTTTTGGCAAAGCCATTTTTTTCAAAAGCCTCCCTGATAGCACCTATACGGCCATCCATCATATCACTTGGCGCTACCATATCTGCGCCAGCCTCTGCATGGCTAAGGCTCATTTTTACCAATGCCTCCACTGTTGCATCATTAACTATTTCATTGTTTTCTACAATACCATCATGGCCATAAGACGAATAAGGATCAAGGGCAACATCCGTCATTATGTACATTTCAGGCACAGCTTCTTTAATTGCTTTGATGCTGCGCTGCATGAGCCCGTTTTTATTCCACGCTTCTTTACCGGTGTTATCTTTTAATTCATCTTTACACTTAATAAAAAGCAACACAGATTTAATTCCCAGGCTCCATAATTCTTTAACTTCTTTAACAGTAAGATCAATGCTTCGCCTGAAATAATTTGGCATGGAAGCAATTTCAGTAATTACATTTTCACCTTCATCAATAAACAACGGGGCTATAAAATCGTTTGGAGTAAGCGTTGTTTCTGCAACAAGATTTCTTATAGCTGGTGATTGGCGAAGTATACGGTTTCTCCTCTGCAAATACATTTATAATCGTTTAAGGAAATGATCGGGATTTTGTCGGAAATTGTGAAGTGCAAACACATACACTTCATTACCTTCTATTTCATAAATTTAATAGGGAAATTTCTTTAAGGAAAGCGACCTAATAGTTTTCTTATCTGATACAAAAGAATAAAATGCAGCATTTTGTTTTAACTTATTATAGAAATCCGATAATTCGCTAAGGAAGCGATTTCCT
>CAXSDW010000090.1:12366-13780 GCA_964236235.1 uncultured Chitinophagaceae bacterium | reverse complement strand
CTATTGACAGTCAAACTTATAGCGTTATACACTTTCAATTGTCGTTAGGACAATCCGTTTACCATTCTATTTCTTCTTTCTTTATTAAATCATCTAAAGGGCTTACAATGTTTACTAACTGTTGGTTGCTTACATGCAGGTATCGCTCTGTTGTTTTAATATTAAAATGCCCCAGTAATTCTTTTATATATCTTATATCTGTTCCTTTATCAAGCAGGTGGGTTGCAAAACTGTGTCGTAAACTGTGTATGCCTACTTCCTTTCGTATGGCAGCTTTCTGCTTTGCATTGGTAAATATTTGCTGTACTGTTCTTACCGGGTAGGCGGTTAAGGTTTGTTCGCTTTCAAATAGATATTCTTTTGGTACCGGTAAATATTGTTTAATGTAATTTCTAAGTATATCTAATAATACAGGGCTAAGGTTTACATATCTGTCTTTTTTACCTTTTGCTCTTGCTATAAAAATTTGCATTCGTTTGCTATCAATATGAGAGAGTTTTAGATTTACTATTTCACTTACTCTGAGCCCTGCGCTATAAGCGGTAAATAACATCGCCTTATGCTTTTTATTAGTAAGTGCGTTAAACAATCTTCTTAACTCATCTTCATTTAGTAATTTAGGAAGCAGCAAGGGCTTTTTCGGCCTTGGTATCTCAAAAAACATCTTCTCTTTATGCAGTACCTGTTCAAAGTAGAATTTTAATGCGTTTATGCGGCTGTGTAAGCTGTTCTCACTAAGCTTTAAGGTATTTATACAATATAGCATGTACCGCTTTACATCATCTGCAGTGAGTGTGTTTACACTTTTGCTTTTTAATAATTGCAGCAGCGCCATAAATTCGTTCCGGTATGTTTTAATGGTGCTGGAACTGTATGCCTTTAACTGTAAGCACTGTAGATAGTGTTGCAAAGCTTGTTGATTTGCAAGGTGCAGGGCTGAGGGATACTTGTTTAATGGTGAATCGGGAATTGATAACGGAGAATTGAAGAATTTGCTTTGTTTACTGCCCTCACTACCCGCAGGGATATTGGTTGATATACAAGCTTTGGAAGATGCAATAACAGCTGGTGCGGTAAGTGGCCTGTATACTTTATTAAAATTAATAACCGGTAAGGTAATCTCTTTTGCTTCTGTTAGCTGGCACCCTTCAGGTAAATTACTTTTAAAGCGCTTATATAGCAGGATATTTACAGCTATATGCCAGCTTTTATAGGTTGTACTCCATCTTGCCCCTTTTATACTTTTTATAAGCTTGTTAAGCGGACTATAGTTGTCAAACTGCAGCCTTATGCGCTTTTCATTTTTATGAATAATATAAGAAGCCTGTATAAGTGGCATAAAGTAATTGTACTGGTTCTAAATATAAGCTTAATTATTATGTATAAGATATTTATGACAGAAAGAGGGAACATT
>CAXSDW010000090.1:8337-12266 GCA_964236235.1 uncultured Chitinophagaceae bacterium | reverse complement strand
CCAGGCATTTGCGATAATCTCAATCTTTGCAGTGAAACATGCTGCTTTAAACGCGGAACAAACCAGTATATAAAGAAATGATAAAACAATATTCAAATTAAGCAGCTCAATTTAACGCACCATACAATATTGCAGCCAATAAACCACCCGCCAAAGGCCCGATAACAGGCACCCAGCTATACTTCCAGTCACTATCTCCTTTTTGTGCAACAGGCAGGATTGCATGCATTATCCTCGGGCCAAGGTCTCTTGCAGGGTTTATAGCATATCCTGTAGGTCCGCCTAAACTTAAGCCTACGCCAAGTACTACTAAAGCCACAGGCAACGCATCAAGGGAACCGAGGCTGCTGGCAGGTGATGCTATGTACAATACAGCAAAAACCAGTACAAATGTTCCTATTGCCTCAGTAACTAAATTATGAAAAGGGCTTCTTATGGCAGGATGAGTACAGAAAACTGCAAGTTTACCAGCCTTCGATTCTGTATGTTCAAAATGCTGCATGTAAGCAAGCCACACGACCAATGAACCGGCCATGGCGCCGGCAAATTGTCCTGCAAGATATTTTGGCACTGCTGCCCAGGGTATTTTTTTTAACCATGCAAAAGCTAAGGTTACTGCGGGATTTAAATGAGCGCCGCTTTGCTTTGATGCAATAAATACACCTACAAATACAGCTATTGCCCAGCCAAAAGTTATCACTATCCAGCCACTGTTTTGGCCTTTATTTTTTTCCAATACTACATTTGCCACTACACCATTGCCTAAAATAATTACCATAGCTGTGCCGATAAATTCGCCAATAAATATTTGCATGGATTAAACATTTTTAAAAGATTGCTATTGATCATTTGCCCATACCCGGGCTGCATTAATTGCGCTGTTCCAGCTTTTAATATGTGTTGCTCTTTCCCGGGTTTCCATTGACGGATTGAATTCTTTTTCAACCTTCCAGTAACGCTGAATTTCATCAACGTTTTGCCAAAATCCTATCGCCAGTCCTGCAAGATACGCTGCGCCTAAGGCAGTGGTTTCAGTGATCTGCGGTTTTATAACTTTGCAATCCAGTACATCACTTTGAAACTGCATAAGCATATCATTAACAGTAGCGCCTCCATCTACCCTTATTTCTTTAATTGATAAATTTGAATCTGCATTCATAGCTGCCAATACATCCATTGTTTGAAACGCTATGCTTTGCAAACAAGCTTTAGCAATATGCCCTGCTGTAGTGCCTCTCGTAATACCTGTGATGGTTCCTCTTGCATGCTGGTTCCAATATGGCGCCCCAAGCCCTGCAAATGCAGGAACAAAATATACACCTCCGTTATCTTGCACAGATGAAGCCAGTTGCTCCACTTCTGATGAAGTTTGAATTACTTTTAAGCCATCTCTTAACCACTGCACTACAGCCCCTGCAATAAATACACTTCCTTCCAAAGCATAGTTTATTTCATTACCAATTTTCCATGCAATGGTAGTAAGCAAATTATTTGTTGAGATAACAGGCGTTTTTCCTGTATTCATTAGCATAAAGCATCCGGTACCATAAGTGTTTTTAACCATACCGGGCTTTATGCACATTTGCCCAAACAAGGCAGCCTGCTGATCGCCTGCAATGCCCGAGATGGGAACTTTAGCCGCAGTAAGCACCTCGTCACTATAGCCATAAACTTCGCTGCTGGTGCATACTTCAGGCAATATTGATTTGGGTATATTAAATAATTTCACCATCTCCTCATCCCATTTCAAAGTATTAATGTTATAGAGCATTGTTCGTGAGGCGTTGGTTACATCGGTCTTATGCACCTTACCATTGGTGAGCCTGAACAACAGCCATGAATCAATTGTGCCAAAGCACAGTTCGCCATTATCAGCTTTTTGCCTGGCACCTTCAACATTATCTAACAGCCATTTAAGTTTAGTTGCTGAAAAATAAGCATCGGGAATAAGACCGGTTCGCTGTTGTATTTCTTTTGAATCGCCCTGCGATTTTATTTCATCACAGTACGCTGCGGTTCTCCTATCCTGCCACACAATTGCATTGTGTATCGGCTGATGCGTTTTCCGGTTCCATACTACAGTAGTTTCACGCTGGTTTGTGATACCGATAGCAGCTATATCTTTTATAGTAATACCCGCTTTTATCACCGCTTCAGTAGCTACACTTAATTGTGTGTACCAAATTTCGTTTGCATCATGCTCAACCCAGCCAGGCTGCGCAAAGATTTGTGTAAATTCTTTTTGAGCTACAGAGATAAGAGCGCCTTGTTTATCAAACACAATTGCACGTGAGCTTGTTGTTCCCTGGTCGAATGATAAAATGAATTGTGGCATGCAATCGTATTATTTAGTGTAGCATTATTTATACAAGATATCAGAAAGCTATAGAAAGAAAGCCATAAAAGATAAGAACAAAGCCTGTTTCTAAAAATTTATCCTTTAATTTACCACGTAATCCCTGTAATGGGAATAAAATCATTTATCTGCGCTTATATCCGCTATTCATTTTTATTAAGAAGAGCAGCCATTATTTCTGCAACGGCAAGGCGCTGCATTTATCTCCTGCCCCGGCACCGGGCAATAACCAATACATGAACTACTAACTAAATGGATTGCCCTAAAAGCATGCAACGTTTAATTATTAATCTTTGTCAGGGTACTATTATTTAAGCGTCATATGAAAAAATTATCCTTCGGTCTCATTGTGGTGGCAATTATAACGACTATTACATCATGCAAAAAAGAAAGCCATCCTTCTGATATCACTCAAACAATTGTATTACCCGCAAATGGGCCATTTGTTATACATGCGAACAACCAGTTTGCATTTAATTTTCTGCACGCAAGTATACAACAGGATAGCGCTCAAACCAATAAGCTCATTTCTCCCTTAAGCATATACATAGCATTAAGCATGGTTTACAATGGCGCCGGCAGCGCTACTAAAGATTCAATGACTGAAACGCTGAAGCTTGCAGGCATTAGTATCAGTGATTTAAATGCGGTTTGTAAGTCGTTGATAACACAACTGCCACAGGAAGATAATAAAGTTCAATTTTCTATTGCTAATTCGATATGGTACAGGCAAAATGATTTTCAGCCATTGCCTTCTTTCGTAAATATCCTGCAAACTTATTATAATGCTACAGCACAGCCGCTGAACTTTAATGATCCATCTGCTGTAAATAGTATAAACAATTGGGCAGCGCTGAAAACCAATAAAAAGATCCCTGAAATAATTGACAATATTTCTCCGGATGATCTGATGTATCTTATTAATGCCATTTATTTTAAAGGCGCCTGGCAATATGCGTTTAATCTTTCAGATACCTACAATGGTAATTTTTATCTTCTAAATGGCAGCAAGACCACGGTTCCATTTATGAGGCAAGAGCTTAAAGCAAATACTTACACTGACAGTCTTTTCTCCATGATTGAACTTCCTTACGGCAGTGGAAAAACTTACAGCATGTACATTATACTGCCTAATCAGCAACAGCAACCCGCAGGCAGATTTGCATCACTTATAAATGAAACCGTTTTAGAAAATGCAATCAGTAAAATGAATTTTTCCAGTATACAATTGAATGTGCCTAAATGGGAATATTCGTATGCTGTAAATGATATGAGACCTGCACTTTCTATGTTAGGAATGCGAATAACATTTAATGACAGCGCTGATTTCTCTGCAATGTTCAATCCAGGCCAGGCAAAGCCTTACATTACAAAGGCCATTCATAAAACGTATATAAAAGTAAATGAAGAAGGCACAGAAGCGGCAGCCGTAACGGCCATCGGTATAGGCGTTACAGCATACCAGCCCCTGGTTTTTAAAGCTGACCATCCTTTTTTATATACTATTATTGAAAAACAAACAGGCGCTATTTTATTTGCAGGTATTGTTAATGATCCATCCAAAAATTAAGTG
>CAXSDW010000090.1:6947-8237 GCA_964236235.1 uncultured Chitinophagaceae bacterium | reverse complement strand
TCAGCAAGCATCGTGGTTCCATTCCAGTTACTTATTAATTGCGTCTTGTGCTTTAAGCAAATAAAACTTCCGGTGGAACAAACAAAAGATGATGCAGCGATAATACTTGTTGCAATCAGTATTTTTACAGCATAATATTTTTTACCAGTCACACTTTCACATGCCTTATTTTTTTGTTGATAAGAATATTGCTAAAGCAAAAACTATTAACACAGCTTTTTACACTGATCCGGCTTATTTTGATAAAGCAAAGGAAAAGATATTTGCAGCTTCCTGGCAATTTATAGGAAGCAGCAATCTTGTGCAGGATCGGGGAAGTTGTTATCCTTTTACTTTATTGGAAGGATGCCTTGATGAGCCTTTACTTTTAACAAGAGACCGGCAGGAAAAGATAAATTGTCTCTCTAACGTTTGCACTCATCGTGGCAATATTTTGGTAAACGAAAGCTGCAAAGCCGGCAACATAAGATGCAGGTATCATGGCCGGCTTTTTGATCTGGACGGAAGGTTTAAATCTATGCCTGAATTCGCTGAAGTAAGAAATTTCCCTACACAGGATGACAACTTAAAACTTTTACCATTATACCAATGGGCAAACTGGCTTTTTACTTCTCTTGGCGATAAGTTTTCAGCAAATATATTTTTAAAGCCGATGATGAAAAGAATAGAATGGATGCCTGTAAACGAATTTGCTTTTCGTCCTGAGCTTTCAAAAGTATATAACATAGATGCGCACTGGGCGCTGTATTGCGAGAATTACCTCGAAGGTTTTCATATTCCTTTTGTTCACCCTGATCTTAATGCGGTGATTGATTACGGAAGCTATACAACAGAAATATTTAAGTATTCAAATTTGCAGGTTGGCACTGCAAAAGATAATGAAGATTGCTTTGATATTCCTTCTTCCTCACCGGATTTTGGTAAGAAAATAGCGGCCTATTATTTTTGGATATTTCCAAATATGATGTTCAATTTTTATCCATGGGGCTTATCTGTAAATATTGTAAAACCTATATCTCCTTCTAAAACAAAAGTTATCTTTCATTCTTATGTGTGGAAGGAAGAAAAACGTAAAACCGGTGCAGGCGCTTCGCTCGATAAAGTAGAACTTGAAGATGAAGCCGTGGTGCAGAGTGTTCAAAAAGGAATACGCTCAAGATTTTATAATTACGGCAGATATTCTGTAACAAGAGAACAAGGCACACATCATTTTCACCGCCTGATAGCGGAATTTATGGAGCATGGTGGCAGGAGTGAGGTGTGAAGTATTTAAGCTTTCAGGTGGCAGGC
>CAXSDW010000090.1:0-6847 GCA_964236235.1 uncultured Chitinophagaceae bacterium | reverse complement strand
TGTCAGTTGTCAGTTGTCAGGCTTAGGATAAGTAACTATATTTTCGGCAAGTAATAATTTATTCACCAAGCAACCAATGGCTACTGACGGTTGACATTGACTGTTAACAAGTGACGGCTGAGAACTGACAACTGACGGCTGACGCCTGACACCTGACACCTGACGCCTGAAAAACTAACTCCCCACCTCAGCATCACGCATTGCCTTTATTTCATCGTGTGATGCTTTTAATGTGGCTTTTTGCTTTTCTATCATTTCTCTTAAATATGCAGGTAAGTGCTCATGCTCCAGCGCAGTTGTATAAGCTTTTTGTGCTGCATCTTCACCTGTATGGCAATTGTCTAAAACGGTACGCCTGTTATGCCCGGTAAACACAGCTTTTATATCCATCCATGCACGGTAAATTTTACCGCTAACCATAGTGCCATTTTCAACATCACTGCCCATTACCTGTACTTCTTCAGCAAGAGCAAGTTTAGCCTGGCGGCTCTCGTCAATCATTGATTCAAATAAGGTTTTAAGATCTGCATCTTCGTCTGTTAATTCTTTCATTGCACGTTCGTAACCTGTGATACGATCGTTGTTGATCTTTATCAGGTCCTGGAGAATTTCGATTGTTTCCTTTGTTGTTTCCATAAATTTTTTTTCTGTTATTTTTAAAATTCGTGCCAATAATAAACAAAATTACTTTAAGCAGCAATGTGTGCAGCCTTATTATTTATAACATCAAATCTCTTTGTGCGTTCTTTTAACAGGGCGATTATCTCATCATCTGATTTAAAAGTGTTGTTGATATTTACAAAATTCTTAGCAAGCAAATCGTAGCGTTTTCGCATCAGGTATACAAATATCTTCCCATAATCTATGCCTTCAAATATCACTGCTTTATTTACTGCATAAGCATTAATGTTGTTAACAAAAGAAGCCGGATGATCCGTCCAGTGCAGGGTTGGCTTTAAGTGATGGCTTGTATGATAACCATCATTCCATGCAATATGGTTGTATCTTATGTTAAGGCAATTAATACAATTGGTATATGGATTTTCAGGAGTAACATGATCTATAAATGCATGCTGAGTCCAGTTGCCAAGCATCATTATTACTCTTGATAAAAAGAAAGTAAATATAAATACTGCGGTTGTTGCCTGCCAGTTTACAAAACAAAGTGCAATACATACAATATAAAAACACATCTCACCTGTGAATGCTTTGCGTGCAAGTTTTTTCCTGTTACGTTTGTTTAAATAAGAAAGCAAACCTGCAAGCCCTGTAAAAATAAATTCAGCTACATATTTACCAAAACTTCTAAAACTATCACGCTGGTAATACATTGTACTGCTGTCATCGTCCGGCATATTACCTTCAGGATGATGCATACCAATGTGATGGCTAAAATAAGTTTCCGGTGTATGACCTATAAAAGGACCAATGAACCAGGTGATGTAATAAATAGATTTTTTATACCGGTTTTTAAATAACTGGCGATGACTGATAGAATGCATCATTAGCCCAAAAGGCGCTCTCAGCACAGCATTAGTAACCTGAAAAGCAATAACGATAAGCCACCACAGCCAGCCGGTAATAAACGGCATATAAATTAACACAGCCATAGGAATGAGCAAAGCGGTAACCTTTATAATGAGGTAAATAAAAGGCAGATCTCTTTTATCTTTTATATACCTGAGAATAAATTTGTCTGCCTGGTTATATTGCCCGGGATGAAAAGCAGGATCTGTTATTGTGTTGAGTAATTTCATGAACTTTTTTTATATAAACCTACAATACGACTGTGGGCTTCCAGATAAGCAAATGCTATAATAGTAAATTTATTTCCAAACAGGCTGAATAAAATTGAACTGTAATTATACATATTTTTCAGGAAGCATTTAAATTTCTTTAGCCGTTGTCTCAACCAGTAAAATAATTTATTCTTTTTACTTGCTTAAATGAACAAGTAATTTAATACCTGTAAAAAAATACGAATCTTTTGTTCCCGGGTTACCTCGTATATCATGCTCTGCAGGTAATGGATGCACTTTTTGCCTGTTAGCTAATTCTACTGCTGTGCGGCCTTTCTTTAATAATAAAATCTTTGAACTTACATACGTTGTGCTTACGTCATCAAGATAGTCAGTTAATAAAAACCTGTAGCCAAATTCATAAATAATATCCCACTTTTTAGATAGCTCCATTTTTATTCCCCCGCCTAAAGGCAAACAAAACCCGATACGCTTATAAGGCTTTCTGTCAGGATATTCTGATAAGCCTTCTCCCTCGGTACTTAACGGTTGCAGGTAAGTTTTAATGTTATTTTTATCGTACGTATACGGATCAAAATGAAACATTCCTGCGCCTGCAAACACGTAAGGATACATTTTATAAAAATCCGGCTCAAGCAGGTTAAGCTCTGCGCAGATGCTGCCTTCCAAAATATCGGTTTTAAAATTAAGATTACGATTTTTAAGATCAGGCTGGCTGTTGTTGTTGTCATCTGCGGATACCTGCGCCCAGCTTATTCCTCCGCGTAAAATAATAAAATTGTCAAAATTATATTTTAAATTGAATCCAAGGGCAGCCCTGATATTTTTTAATGAAACGGCGTGTTGGGTAAGGTCGCCATTGTAGCTTGCTGCTGCTGCCATTACTTCCGCCTCCCATTGCTGGCCAACACAATATTGTGATAAAAACAGAAAAAATATAAAATAAACCTTCATTTAAATACACCTTTCTTATGGCTTAAAAAGTTTTCAATAACGATGTTTAAAGGATAAAATCCTTTCTCAAAGATTTTGCAAAACTACTTCCTTTTGCTTTATAAAATCTCAGCTCACCGATATGTGACTTATACAGATTATAGGGAAATTTTGTAACCGCCCTTTTAAAATTGTGATACTGTCACATGATAAGTAATCGTATTCTCAAATGGCACGATTTTATATGTCGTTCATGCAATCGTATTAAATAAAAATTAAATCAATAAAATAAATTTTATGCAGAATGAAGTTATACAGAACGAAGCAGAACAGGCAGCTAAAGTAAAAAGCCCTGCCTATTTTCCCGTAGCAAATGGAGTATGGGGAATGAAAGACATCTTTGTAAATATCTTTATGGTATCAAACCCTGCTGATAATTCATGGGTGCTTATTGATGCCGGGTTAAAGACCTCAGCAACCAAGATTATGAAAATGGCTGCGCATCTTTTTGGCAAAGAAAGCAAGCCAACCAATATCATTCTCACGCATGCACATTTTGATCATGTGGGCTCGTTAGCAACCCTTGTGGAAGAGTGGAAAGTACCAGTATATGCGCATTACCTTGAGCTTCCTTATCTCACAGGCAAATCATCATACCCGCCACCAGACCCCACTGTAGGCGGAGGTATTATGCCCTTAATGTCAGTGTTGTTTCCCAATAGCCCAATCAATCTTTGGAGCAGCGTTGATGTTTTACCTGAAGATGGAAGTGTGCCCGGCTTACCGGAATGGAAATATTTACACACACCTGGTCATGCTCCCGGGCATATAAGTCTTTTTCGTGAAAGTGACGGTGTATTAATAGCCGGCGATGCATTTGTAACCACCAACCAGCAATCTGCAATATCAGTAATGTTCCAGCTAAAAAAGGTATACGGGCCGCCAAAGTATTTTACTTATGATTGGGCATTATCAAGGCAATCTGTAAAGGAATTGATGAAGCTTGAGCCCGAAGTTGTTGCCACAGGACATGGCAAGCCAATGCAAGGAAAGGAAATGAGAAAAGCGCTTCATAATTTATCAAATAATTTTTACCAAGATGCCGTACCAAACAGGGGGCGTTATGTAAAAGAACCGGCAATTGCCGATGCTACCGGCTTTATATATGTGCCGCCAAGTAACTATAATAAGCGATCCGTAATAGTGAAGTTGTTAGCCATTACAGCTATTGCTGCTACAGCAGTTGTTTTACTTAATAAAAAACACAAGCGATCCAAAAATTATAGCTTGTCTGATATCTAAGTTGATTTTTAAAGAATTACAAAGCATAACCTCACAAGTATAAACTAGTGAGGTTTTTTATTTCAGTATGAAAAATATATTCTTGTACTATTTATTATCGTTTAAAATGTACTCAAAAATTGCTGTAACTTTCCTTACTGATCTTAACACTTGCTGCCTTAGCTTCTTTTAAAAATTATTTTATGAAAAAAAAATCCTACTTACTCATCCTTTTTAATTTTGCATGCTGCTTTATTCTATACACCGTTTGCCTCGGGCCTGTAAATGTATTTTCGCAGAGTGCTGATTCAACTATTTTTCGTGATGATTTTAACAGGAGTTCTTTGGGCACCTTTTGGAAAGCGCACTACTCATGGAGCATAGTAAATGGCACGGCGTATAATTATATTGACGGCACAGGGGGAACGCTGAGAACGTCTGCAAAATATACCCAGCCTTCTTATATTATAGAAACAGCAGCCAAAGGTTTTACTGACAACAGGGATTTCAGGATAACTTTTGGCCAGGCAGATCTTGCCAAAGACAGTATGTATGTGTTAACAATCAGTTCATATTTTGGCAGAAGGCTTACGCTTAGCCGTTCTTCAGATAATGTATATTTTGGGCAAACGCTTGACGAGATCGCTCTTTATCCTGATCTCAATTCAGTAAGCTATTATAAATTTAAAATAGCCAGGTATAGCAGCGGTTTAATACAGGTTTATCTTGATAAAGGAACCGGCTATAGCGACACACCGCTTTTAGAAGCAATTGATTTAGCATACAGCAAATTAGGCCATACCGGCTGGCAGGTAGATACGGAGGCCTACGCGGAAAGCTTTTATGTTGACTGGTTTACTGCTTATAAGCCTTCAAAAGAAAAACCTGCTGATAGAGAAAAACCAAAGGAGGATGATCTTATTACACAGGTTTCTGCTGAAAGTAAAAGTGATTATAAGGTAACTAAATTAGCTGCCGGCATCACTGCATTTACAGATAGAAAATATACAGTTACTTCTTTTCCTTCTTATCTTAAAGGCGCTTCATTTATTCAGACAGCAGTTGATGATAAAGCCAATAAAACAGAAAGCTTTCTTACTTTCTTTTTAAAAAAAGATGCAATTGTTTATATTGCTTACGATCATAGAGAAACTGCATTACCTGCATGGCTTATTGGTTGGACTAAAACCGGCGATCGTATTTCCACCACTGATTCGGCCTCAGGCTATATGGATGTTTACAGTAAATTATTTCAGTCAGGAGAAATTTACCCACATCCGTTAATACTGGGCGGCAATCTTGCCAACCCTGCCGCAGGCGCTAAAATTAGTTATCTTGTGGCAGCCGTGCAGCGGCCCAATCCTGGCAATCTCCAGGCAGAAAATGCTTATATATCAGGGGCGGTTGTTTCTGCAGATCATCCGGGTTATAACGGTACCGGCTTTGTTGATTACATACATCCATCAAATGACTACATTGAGTGGACCGTTGAAATTGATTTGCCCGGAACGTATAATTTAGGTTTTACTTATGCTAACGGCAGCCTTGCGGAAAGAATTTTAGATATTACAGATAATGGCAATGATATTGGCCCACTTTCTTTTTACACCAGCGGAAGCTGGTCTTCATGGCCTTTTGTAAGTGACCCGAATGTATTCTTATCAAAAGGCATGCATAAAATACGAGCAACTGCCACCGGTTCAGGCGGCCCTAATATAGATCAGCTAAGTTTGGTTTATACATCTGCTGATATATCTCTGGCGCCTGTAAACAATTTAATATCAGATAACATTAGTAAGCTTCCGGAGGTTTTAAATAAAGTGTACCCAAATCCTTTTAAAAGTAATACAACGCTTTATTATTTTGTTCCAAAAAAAGATCATGTAAGCCTTACTGTTTATTCTTTAAAAGGTGAACGCTTGCAGGTATTGGTAAATGAATTTAAAGATGCAGGAAATTACCAGGCAACTTTTAACGCAGCTAACTCTTCAGCAGGAATATATATTTACCAGTTAAAGATTGGCAATGATATTAAGACTGGAAAATTGTTGAAAGAATAAATGTTTAAAGAATAAATATAGCTTTCCGAGCTAATGCTTTTGGTTTCATAGATTCAATTTTAAAACTATCTTTCCTCAAAAAAATATGGTAAGATCAAATCATGAAATAGATTATAAAATTTATGGAGAAGAGTTGCAGTTTGTAGAGATTGAACTTGACCCGAATGAAACTGTGATAGGGGAACCTGGTAGTTTTATGATGATGGATAACGATATACAAATGTCCACTCTATTTGGAGATGGATCACAGAATAGCCAGAGTGGTGGCCTCATTGGTAAGCTTATGAGTGCAGGCAAGCGCCTGCTGGTTGGCGAAAATTTATTTATAACTGCTTATACAAATACCGGTGAAGGTAAAAAGCGTGTAAGCTTTGCTGCGCCTTATACCGGAAAAATTATTGCCCTTGATCTGCAGCAATTGGGTGGCAAAGTGATCGCTCAAAAAGATGCCTTTCTTTGCGCCGCCAAAGGAGTAAGTATTGGCATTGAATTTCAAAAAAAATTAGGCACAGGAATATATGGGGGTGAAGGATTTATAATGGAAAAGCTTGAAGGCGATGGGCTTGCCTTTGTACATGCAGGCGGTTATGTAATACAAAAAGAACTTAAAGCCGGTGAAATATTAAAGATTGACACTGGTTGTATAGTAGCGTATACGCCGCAAGTTGATTTTGATATTGAATTTATACGTGGCATACGAAACTGGATGTTTGGGGGTGAAGGTATGTTTTTTGCCATTCTTCGCGGCCCCGGAAAGGTATGGATACAATCTCTGCCGATAAGCCGGCTTGCGGGCAAAATGATGCAATATGG
>CAXSDW010000089.1:0-13786 GCA_964236235.1 uncultured Chitinophagaceae bacterium | reverse complement strand
GTATTGATAAGTGTATTAAAACGAGACAGTGAAAGCTGCACTAATAGTAAAGCAATAATACCTGCAATACAAGCAATTAATACCGCTTCAGTAATAAACTGCCCGATTAATAATCCTTTACCGGCTCCGGCTACTTTGCGAATGCCGACTTCCTTTGCCCGTTTTTCACTCCGGGCTGTGCTCAGGTTCATAAAGTTGATACAGGCAATTAATAAAATAAATGCCGCAATAGCGCCAAATAAACGAACAGTTTCTATACGGCCGCCGACAGGTTTCCCATTTTCAAAGTCTGAATATAAATGCCATTGGGCGAGAGGAAAAAGAAAGTGAGTCCATAAATTATCCTGGTTGCATAACGCCTGGCGATGTCTTTAATTTTATTATTAAAGACAGCTACATCGGAATTTGGTTTTAAAAGAGCAAAAGTGGTTATCGAATTGCTTGTCCAGCTGTCAACATTCCAGCCAAGCTTATTAAAATAAGACCAGGGCAATAAATATTCAAAATCAAAGCGCGTGTCAGCCGGCAGGTTTTTTAAAACGCCTGTTACTACAAAATTATCAGACGAGTCTATTTTAATGGTTTTATTTAAAGCATCTTCATTACCAAACAGTTTTTTTGCCAGTTTTTCGGTAATAACAATAGAGTAAACATTTTCGAGTTGCTTATTTTTATCGCCTTCGGCAAAAGGGAAACTAAACATCCTGAGAAAGGAGGGATCAACAAAACTTCCCTCTATTCCTGTTAAGCGTTTGTCTCCGGAAGTAAATAAAAAACTATTGATCTCAGCCATGCGTGAAGTTGCTTCTGCCTCCGGAAAATCTTGTTTTAATGCCGGCCCCAAAGGTTGTTCTGTTTGTTTAATAGTTTGAAGTTTACCATCTGCAGATGTAGGCCATACACCTCGTACAGGCGATCTTTCTTCTCATGAAACTTATCGTAACTACTTTCATTATGCAGCCATAATAAAATCAGAACAGCACCGGCCATGCCGACAGCCAGCCCTGAAATATTAATAATTGAAAAAGCTTTCCCTTGAATTAAGTTCCGCCAGGCGATTTTAAAATAATTTTTAAACATAGAAGAAGTTTTAAGTGGTAAGTTTTAGGTTGTAAGTTTTAAGTAGTAAGTTTTAAGTTATAAGTCGGCGTTTTCAATCTTTTTACACTCTTTTTCGGTTTTTGTAATATTTCTGGTTTTGGATGGTGCTTAAGAATAAAAATCAGCCATCGAAAAATCAGAAATCAGAAATTATCTACTCCGTTCGTAAGCTTTTTACCGGATTAGCAACCGCTGCTTTTATTGCTTGAAAGCTGACGGTGATTAAAGTAATCAGCATTGTTCCAATGCCCGCTGCAGCAAAGATCCACCATGATAAATTTGTTCTGTATTGATAGTTTCGTAACCAGTTATGCATGAAATAATAGGACAGCGGAACGGATAAAATAAATGATATAATTACCAGCATCACAAATTCTTTTGATAATAAGTTCCAGAGATTAAATACTGACGCGCCTAACACCTTTCTTACACCAATTTCTTTGGTTCGTTGTTCAGCAACAAAAGAAGCAAGACCAAATAAACCTAAACAGGAAATGAAAATAGCCAGTACTGCAAACACAGTGGAGAGATTGGCAATGCGTTCTTCATCGCCGAATTTTCCTGCATATTCTTCGTCTGTAAATTTGTACTCGAAAGAGCTCTCCGGATCATATTTCTTAAAAACATTCTTAATTTTTACAAGCGCTTTACTCAAAGATGCAGTTGCCTTTATCCTGATATTAATTATGTTAACGCCTTGATAACTCAGCAAAAATATGGAAGGCTGAACAAGCTTATACGGCGATTCCATTACAATATCTTTTACAACACCTGTTACAGTATACACCCGGTCGAACCCACGTATTTTTTCACCAATAGGATTTGGCTGACCAATCAACTTTGCTGCTGATTCATTTAATATTATGGAACCTGAATCTGTAATAAAATCTCTTGAAAAATCACGTCCTTCTTTTATTTTCCATCCAATAGTTTTGCCAAAATCATGTGTTACTCTGCTGACGCCTAAAAGCGGCGCAAAACCAGGCTCCTTTCCTTTCCATTCAAACCCTTTAACGGGCACAGGTGCAGTTGTTGAAGATTGATCTGATTCAGCCATATCTTCAACTACACCGGTTTGTTGTAAATCATTTCGTAAAGAATTGTAAGATGCATTATACAGTTCAGGCGTATTCATTTGAATAGTTATGAGTCCCCTACGGGTATAACCAACGGGACGCTCTTTGGCAAATTGTATTTGTTTGAAAACAATAACTGTCGCTATAACTAAAATAATCGACGCGGTAAATTGTATAACTACCAATAGCTTGCGTGGCAGTGACGCCATACGTCCTGCTTTAAAAGTCCCTTTTAAAGCCTTTACCGGTTTAAAGCCAGATAAATAAAAAGCAGGATAACTGCCTGAAACGATACCTGGTAGTAATGTAAAGCCCACCGACAGCACCAGGAAAAATGGATTTGTCAATGGTATGTCAACACTTTTATCTGCGAGGTTATTAAACAGCGGTATTGATAATCGTACTATTGCAAGGGCAAGCACAAAAGCAAGCAATGCTGTTAATAATGATTCACCAAGGAATTGCCCGATGAGTTGCCGGCGCGATGAACCAATGACTTTGCGTATGCCTACTTCTTTAGCACGTTTTTCACTTCTCGCAGTTGATAAGTTCATGAAATTTATACAGGCAAGTAATAATACAAGCACACCAATAATTCCAAACATCCAGACATAACTGATGCGGCCGCCTGCTATTTTCCCATTTTTAAATTCGCTGTATAAATGCCACTTATTCATGGGGTGCAACAGCAACTCTTCTTTGCCTTCTTTTACATGCTGCTGCGGAATGTATTTGATTTTATTGTTTATTTTATTTATATCCGCATAATCATCAAGCTGTACAAAAAGCTTCCAGGCACGGTCATCCCAGTCTGTCTGAAAACTTTTCAACCAGCTTAAAACGTTTTCCGCTTTATCCCATGAAAGAAAAAGTTCTGTATCGGAGAAAGTAGTGTTTTTTGGAAGATCCTGAAAAACGCCGCCTACTTTTACTTCAGCAGCATTATCCAACCGTATTACCTTATTTATTGGATCGGTTTTGCCAAATAATTTTTTTGCCAATGATTGAGTGATTAACACAGAAGAAGGGTCTTTCAATGCATCACGCTTGCCTTCCAGCATTTTCAATGCCAGCATTACAGGAAGATCTGGTTGAGTCCATACACCGGATGCGGATATTTTTATATTTCCTGCTGCCAGCTGATGTGTATAGTTATGAAATACAAGCGCAACGTATTTAAAATCCTGTTTTTGCCGCAGTTCGTCAGCGAGAGGAACAGCAATATCTTCTGCAGTATTAGTTTCGCCGTTAAAGGTTTTTGTATCCATAACCTGTGCAATCCGGTCGTGATTCTGATGATAATGATCAAATGAAATCTCATCCCAAATCCAAAAGCCAATCAGCAATGCAACAGCCATTCCTACGGCAAGGCCAATTATGTTGATAAATGAAGAAGTTCTATTCTTCAATAAATTCCGCCATGCTATTTTAAAATAATTCTTGAACATGAGAGAAGTGTTATGTTATAAGTTGCTGATTTCATTCTTTTTACACTCTTTTTCGGTTTTTGTAATATTGCGGTTTTTGGTTGTGCTTAAGAATAAAAATCAGTCATCCCAAAATCAGAAATCAGAAATTCTTTACTCCGTTCTCAAACTTTTCACTGGGTTTGCAAGAGCGGCTTTAATGGCCTGAAAGCTTATTGTAATAAGCGTTATAACGATTGCAATTATCGCAGATAGTATAAACACACCTGCACCAATGTTTGTACGGTATGGATACTTCTGTAACCAATTCTGTAAAAAGTAAAAGGCAACAGGTGAAGCGATGACGCAGCTTATTAGCACCAATACAATAAAGTCTTTTGAAAGCAATAACCAAATTTGTGATATAGATGCACCTAATACTTTTCGTATGCTTATCTCCTTGTTGCGTTGCTCTGCTAAATATGCTGCAAGTCCAAACAATCCAAGACATGAAATGAAAACAGTTAATGCTGCAAACAAACCTGCAAGTTTGCTGATAAGCACTTCAAGACTGAACTTGTTGGAGTATTCTTCATCTGCAAATTGAAAGCTGAATGGATAAGCAGGATTGTATTTGTTGAATTTGGGTGTAAGTGCAGCAATGGCATTTTGCGTTTTTACATTAGGCGATAAGCGATACATAATACTGCTTCCTTCACGGCCGTGACTGAAAATAGTAGGTGCAACAGGAGCAAAAGGTGATTCCATTAGAACATCCTTTACCACACCTATGATTCTTGCCCGCTCATCTCCATTCCACGTGATTATCTGGTTAAGCGGGTTTTGCAGATGCATCTTTTTAACAGCAGCCTCGTTTACTATAACAGTTGCAGAGTCTGTTTTCCAATCGGTAGAAAAATCCCTTCCAGATTGCAATTGGATGCCTAATGTTTTGAAGTAATCATCAGACACTCCAATAGCTCCGATATTTAAAATTTCAGCAGTTGCTAATTTACCCTGCCAGTTTGAAATAACAGTGTGAAAGTAAACATCTGTGATAGGACTTGAGCCCCATGCAACAGATTCTACAGCCCCGCTTTGGAGAAGTTCCTGCTTCAATGCCTTATAATTTTTGTTTAAATCTGTGCTCATATCAGTCATTAGCAATCGCTTTGAATCATAGCCAACAGTTCTGTTTTTAGTATACTGAATATGGCGGTAAATAACGATGGTGCTGATAATAAGTGCAATGGAACAACTGAATTGAAGAACAACTAATATTTTTCTTGGTAATGCGGCTGCTCTGCCCGTTTGCATTGTGCCTTTCAAAACTTTTATTGGCCGGAAAGAAGAAAGATAAAATGCAGGTCTGCTGCCGGCCAGCAAGCCGGTAACTAAAACAAAACCTATCATAACACACCAGAACAAACTACTGGTATATGGGATATGCAGAGACGTTTTGGTTAAATCATTAAAAGAAGGCAATGCCAATTGTACCAGCAACAATGAAACAAAAAATGCAATAAAGGCTACTACAACAGATTCAGTTAGAAATTGAATAATCAAATCTTTCCGCTGTGAGCCAATCACTTTTCTTACGCCTACTTCCCTTGCTCTTTTTTCAGAGCGTGCAGTAGATAAATTTGTGAAGTTGATACATGCAATTATTAGCACCAATACTCCTATAATACTGAATAATCGAACATATTCTATAAGCCCGCCAACTGCTTTACCATTTTCAAAATCCGTATATAATTCCCAGTCTTTTAAGGGTTGCATCATTACTTCCGTAGTCTTCATTTCAGAATTAACCTTTACAAGGTTTCTTATTTTCAGTTCCACCTGTCGATAGCTAACATTGGATTGAAGGGCTACAAATAGTTGAAAAGAATTATTGCCCCATTCAGTTCGTGCTTCTTTAACCCAATCTGTTGTTTGTTCTCTAAAACTAAAAGGGATAAGATAAGTAAACTTTAAAGAAGAGTTATCAGGAAGGTCTTTTAGTATTCCAGTAACCTTCAAATCATATTTGTTATCGTACCGTATTATTTTATTAATCGGGTTTTCATTGCCCAACAACGCTTTAGCAGTAGATTCTGTAAGCACAATGGAATAAGGGTCATTAAGAATATTATTAGCGTTCCCATTCAGCAACGGGTATTGAAATATTTTTAGAAAATCGGGCATGGTTCGCATTCCCTGCAGATATAATTTTTTATCGCCGACCAGTAAGCTGTGTTTATCATTCCAATCTGTTTCCGCCACATATTTTATTTCAGGAATGTCCTTGCGTAATATATCGGCAAGCGGCAATGATGCAGAACGTACGGTATGTATTTCTCCTTCTATTGTAGTGTTCAATTTTACCTGGTAAATATTTTCATACCCCGGCAGAAACCTGTTGTACGAATATTCTTTCTGTACCCACAATGCAATAAGTAAAGTAACAGCCATTCCTATAGCTAAACCCATCACGTTGATAGTGCTATAAACTTTGTTCTTTACCACATTACGCCAGGCGATTTTGAAATAATTTTTAAACATAATTGTAAGTTTTAAGTAGTAAGTTTTATGTTGTAAGTTGCTGATATCAATCTTTTTACACTCTTTTTTGGTTTTTGTAATGTTTAGGTTTTGAATTCAGTCTCAAAATAAAAATCAGGAAACATACATTATACATCACACATCATACATCAGAAATTTATTCCGTTCGTAAACTTTTCACCGGGTTAGCAATGGCTGCTTTTATTGATTGAAAGCTGACGGTGATAAATGCAATGGCAATCATCAGTAAAAACGGAAGCACAACATATAGCCAGCTTACATTAATACGAAACGCATAGCTCTGCAGCCATTTCGATGAGGCAAGCCACGCGAGCGGGGCGGCAATTAAAAATGCGATGGCTAATAAAAAAGCAAACTCTTTGTACAACAATTGTAAAATGGAATTGACAGAGGCGCCCAACACTTTCCGGATGCCAATTTCTTTTGTGCGTTGCAGAGTCGTAAATGATGCAAGTCCGAATAAACCCAGACATGCAACCAATACTGCAAGACAGGTAAACAAACTAAACACGGAACCAAAACGCTGATCTGCTTTGTATTGATCATTAAAATGATCATCGAGGAAAAAATACTCGAACGTGTTGCCGGGGAAAAATTTATTCCATTCTGCTTTTACAGCAGTGACAGCCGGGCTCGCATCAGCGGGCTTTATTTTTATAGAAACAGACCCGTTGACGGCAGGAATGCACCGAAGGATCAAGGGTTCATAATCCTGGCGCAACGACTGCTGGTGAAAGTTTTTGGCCACTCCGATGATCGTATATTTTCCGCCCCAAAAGTCAATACGCTTGTTAAGCGCTTCTTCAGGTTTATGAAAACCGAGCAGTTCAACTGCCTTTTCATTAAATATGACAGAGCTGTCATCAGCGCCAAATTCTTTTGAGAACGCGCGGCCGGCAAGCAGTTTCAAACCATACGTTTTCATATAGTCATAGTCAACACCGATAACCCTGTATTGCTTCTGCTTAGAATCATCCTGCTCTACCAGCTTTATTCCGCCTGCATTCCAGTTGACTGCTTCGCCTGGAACACTAGTTGAAACAGTTATGTTTTTTACAAAAGTTTGCCGGCTTGTTTCATCTTTAAAAGCAGTTATTTTTTGCAGGAAAGTGGAATCTACGCCTACAGTAGGCGACGTTATTACAAGTGTCTGGTCGATGTTTACGCCCAGCGATTGTTTGCGCATAAATTGTATTTGCCGGTAAACGGTGACTGTGCCAATAAGCAAGAACAATGAAGCTGCAAATTGAAAGACAACCAAAGATTTTCTGAGCAAAGAACTTTGCTTTGTGCCGCTTGTTTTTCCTTTCAGCACTTCAATTGGCTTGAAGCCGGACAGTACAAAGGCAGGATATAAACCTGAAAGAAAAACACCTGTTACAAACAAAGCAGCCAGGCCAAGCCAGAAATCATTTTTTGCGAACAACGAGAAAGAAAGCTGCTGACCAGACAATGCGTTGAAGCCTGGAAGAGCCGTTACAACAAACAGGATGGCGAGTATAAGTGCAAGCCCGTTAAGCACTGCTGACTCCGAAAGAAACTGGATAACCAACTGCCTTCTCTGAGACCCGATTGCTTTACGCACACCTACTTCTCTTGCTCTTGTTATTGCCCGTGCAGTGGCGAGATTTATATAGTTTACCCAGGCAATAACAACAATAAACAACGCAATTCCCAATAAAAGATAAATGGTTTTGCCTTCGCCATTTTCACCCGGCTCACCTATGTAATGAGAATACAGATGAATACTTGTTAAAGGCTGTAAATTATAGGTAACAGAAGCATTAAATTTCTTCATATCGGCACCGACAAACTTATCCGCAACAGGAACAAATTTGGCTTCCACCTTTTTCGTGTCAGCCCCTTTATTCAATAATAAATAGGTAAGACAACCATCGCTTTCCCAGGCAGTTTCGGGATCATAACCTGGCTGCCTGGCAAATTTTAAATACGATGCCCACGAAAGAAGCAAATCGGGTCTTATCTGCGTGTTAACAGGCGCATCTTTGTAAACGGCAGTGATGATATAATTACTGTTGCGGTTCAGCTCCAACTGTTTCCCAACAACATTGGTCGTTCCATAGATTTTTTTAGCCAATGTTTCAGAAATCGCCGCCGTAAAAACATTTTTCAGTGCAGTATTCTTGTCGCCTGCAATTAATGGATAAGTAAAAATGTTGAAGAAAGAACTGCTTGCAAAAAATGTCTTCTCAATCTTCAGAGGCTGATTTTGCACATCTGTAATAATACTGCCTGCCTGCAACAGCTTTACATAATCCTCAATTTCAGGGATGGCATCTTTAAAAGCATTGCCCACTCCAAATGCGCCCGCAGCCCATTGTGTGCTTAGCTTTCCATTATCATAACGGTCTTGCTCCACACGATAAATCCGCTCTTTATTTGCCTGAAAATTCTCATAGCTAAGTTCAAAAGAAACGTATTGCAAAATGAGCAAACAAGAGGCTATGCCAATTGCCAGTCCAATAATATTAATTGCCGAATACGCTTTATGACGCTTGATATTCCGCCAGGCGATTTTGAAATAATTTTTAAGCATGAGAGAAGTTTTAAGTAGTAAGTTGTAGGTTATAAGTTGGCGATTTCAATCTTTTTACACTCTTTTTCGGTTTTTGTGATATTCCGCTTTTAGTTGTGGTGAGAATAAAAATCAGCCATCGGAAAATCACACATTGCAATTTATTCTGTTCGTAAACTCTTCACCGGGTTTGCAACAGCAGCTTTTAGTGCCTGGAAGCTTACTGTTAGTAAAGCAATACTAAAAGTTATCAGCGCAGCTAAAACAAAAATCCACCAGCTTATTGTTGTTTGATAAGCAAAGTTTTGCAACCATTTATTCATTACATAATAACCAACCGGCAATGAAATGCAGGTTGCTATTATTACCGGCTTCAGAAGATCTTTTGATAATAACACAACAATACTTTGCACTGATGAACCCAATACTTTTCTTACACCAATTTCTTTAAAACGTTTTGTTGCAGTAAATGATGCCAGCCCAAATAATCCAAGACATGCAACGAGAATTGCCAAACCTGCAAACACTGTGAAAACGCTTTGCTGCTGTAAATCTTTTTTATATAATTCATCAAACTGCTGGTCTAAAAAACGATACTCCAGAGGATAGGCAGAGGCAACTTTGTTGTATTCATCTTTTATAGCGGCTATGCCTACCTGTACGTTACCAGGCGTCAATTTTATTAATACAACTCTCCTGTCCATTGCAGGTGAAATAACCAGCGCATCTATATTTTCTTTTAATGATAAAAAATTGAAATCGCCAACCACACCAATTATTCTTCGCTTTGCACTATCGCGCACTGTATTTTGAATCCGTTTTCCAATAGCTTGTTCCGGGGTCCATCCTAATTTTGTTGCGGCAGTTTTATTTATCAAAACTGCATCTGTAGTATCAGTAGGAAACTGTGCTGAAAAATCTCTGCCGGCAATAATTTTTAAACCCAACGTTTTTACATATTCAAAATCGGCAAACTCTGTTCTTAAATTCTCCCTTTCATTATGACCTTCCACATCAAACATGTGCACATCAAAAAAACCTCCGGGCTCGCCTGACATTAATGAAGCTGACTGAACGCCGCTTTCATTCTGCAAAGCAGTTTTAAAAGCAGTCATATTGTTGTAAATATCATCGTTATCTATCGGCACTATTACAGTTTGTTCTTTACTATAACCAAGCTGTTTATTTTTTACATAATTCATTTGTTTGGTGATGACAATGGTGCCAATAATTAGAAATACAGAAATGGAGAATTGAACGACGACCAAAGCCTGTCTGAATGATGAACCACCTTTGCCCAAACGCAGCCTGCCTTTTAAAGCCTGAACAGGTGAGAATGCTGAAAGAAAAAATGCAGGATAAGTGCCTGCTAAAAAGCCAACAATAATGATGACGCCAAGCAGAAATAAATATATCGGTAGTGTATTCCATGATACGTTTAATGAATAACCCAATAACTGGTTATACCATGGCATTGCCAACAATAACAAACCCACAGACAGCAAGCATGAAATAGCAGTTAATAAAATTGACTCTCCGATGAATTGCCAAACAAGATTATTGCGCAAAGCACCAAGCACTTTACGCAATCCAACTTCTTTTGAACGTTCTGCGGCACGAATAGTTGAGAGATTCATGAAGTTGATGCACGCAATTAAAAGTATCAGCACAGCAATGGAAAGAAAAATATAAACAACCGTTTTATCGCCGTGTTTTACAGAATCGAAAACAACATTTTCAAAATAAACATCTCTTAGCGGCGTCAATGAAAGTGTCCAATGAAAGCCATATTTCTTCATATCGCCGCCCGTATATTTTTCCATAAATTGCGGCAATTGTTTTTCAATCTGTGCCTGCGTAGTATGCGGATCAAGCGATACATAAGTATAGATTCCATTGTTGATCCATGTTGTCATCCAGCCTTTGTCTTTATAATTTGCAAGCGGAACAATCAAATCAAAATCAAGATGAGAATTGGAGGGAACATCTTTGGCGATACCGGTAACCTGTAAAGAAAGTACCTTATCAAGCACAATCACTTTGCCGACGGCATTGTCAATATTTTTAAAATATTTTTTAGCGGTGGTTTCAGTAAGCACAACACTGTTGGGATCAAGCAAAACAGTTGATGCATTTCCTTTTATTAAGGGAAAAGAAAACAGGCTGAAAAAATCCGGATCAACGTCAAGCACTTTCTTTTCATGGAAAGACCTGTTATTGATTGTTACCAGGTTATCAGTAGGATTTACCCGGACTGCTTTTTGTATTTGCCCTTTAAAATCGTTAAGTAAAGCCGGCGCGTAAGTACCTGATAAATAAGATACTTTGCTTGCTTTGCCATCATTTTCAAATCCCCGCATTACACGGTAAATATTATTTCCGTTTTTATGAAAATTATCAACGCTGAATTCATTTATGATGAAAAGAAATATCATCATACAAACAGTAATACCGATGGTTAAACCAAAAATATTGATGAATGAAAAGGCTTTATTCTTGGCCAGGTTGCGCCATGCAATTGTGAGATAATTTTTAAACATGAGAGAAGTTTTAAGTTTTAAATTGTGGGTTATAAGTTGGTGATTTCAACCTTTTTGCACTCTTTTTCTGTTTTTGTGAATAAGTTGTCTCTTCTCCCTTTAGGGTCGGGGCTTATTCTGTTCGTAAACTCTTCACCGGGTTTGCTAACGCCGCTTTAACAGATTGAAAACTGATTGTAAAAAGCGCGATCAAAACAGCTGCTGCACCCGCTGCAAACAATATCCACCAACTTATATTTGTTCGGTAAGAAAAATGCTGAAGAAAGAAATTCATAAATAATAAGGAGAGCGGAGATGCAATAACAATGGCAATTATTACAAGCTTTACAAAATCTTTTGCCAGTAATAAAGTAACACCAGACACTGTTGCACCTAATACTTTCCGGATGCCTATTTCCTTTATTCTATTTTCAGCCATATAAACTGATAGCCCAAACAATCCCATGCAGGAAATAAAAATTGCAATAAATGCAAAGCTGTTTATTAAGGCAGCGACACTTTTTTTCTGTTTAAATTTGAAAGCATAATCTTCATCTGCAAACTGGTACTCTGTTAAAAAATTTGGATTATATTTTTTCAAAATGCCCTCCGCAGTTTTTAAATTTTGCAACGAAGGATTGTTGCTATTTAATCGTATACTTATAAAATCACCATCTTTACTGCCTCTGATAAACATGGGGCTTGTAGCCTCGTCAGGGAACCCTATTAAAAAATCTTTTACCAAGCCAATTATCTTCCAGTTTACACCTTCATATTTTATAACCTGGCCAATTGGATTTTTTAAAGCCACTATCTTAAGTGCAGCTTCATTGATTATACAGGAAGCGGTATCGGTTGGAAATTCAGCAACATCAATGTCTCTTCCTGCAAGTAACTTTAGCCCGTTAGTTTTTACGAAATCCCCGCTCGTTGTAACATTGTTAAATACAACATTTGCTTTCAAATCCATTCCCTCCCATTTTAAACCCGCTATCTCCGACCTTTCTCTCGTGACAGGCGTGTTTGATTGACATATAGATGTTGCTATGCCTGTATTGATCAATTCATTTTTCATCAATGTGTAATTCTTTCGCAGATCCTCAGTCATGGGATGAAAAATTAAATTTTCTTTTACATATCCAATTTCCCTGTTCTGTGAATGACTTATTTGTTTTTGAAAAAGAATCGTAAAATTTATCAGGAATATTGAAAGCACAAATTGCAGAACAACCAATACTTTTCTCGGTGTAACCAGTTCCTTACCATTTCTTAAAACTCCCTTTAAAACTTTTACAGGCTTAAATGAAGAGAGATAAAAAGCCGGATAACTTCCGGCTAATATTCCGGTGAATAATATAAAACAAACAACAAGTACCCAGAAAAATATTGATGCATAAGGAACACTTAAATGAACATTTGCGAGTGAACTGAATACAGGTAATAATAATTGTACAATAAAGAATGCAATGACGCCTGCAATTAAAGAAAGCAATACTGATTCGCTTATGAACTGCAATATCAGTCCACGTTTAACAGCACCCATTACCTTAAGAACACCTACTTCCTTAGCTCTTTTTTCGCTTCGGGCAGTGCTCAGATTCATAAAATTAATACATGCAATTAATAATATAATGCCTGCCAGTATTCCAAGCATGTATAAATTATCTATGTTTCCGCCCGTGGCGATGCCGTTTTCAAAATGACCGTAAAGATGTTCCTTTGTGAATGGATACAGGAAGGTTTTTGGTTTATCTTCCTTGTTGGCCCTGGTTGCAACATCAGCTATTTTACTGTTTACAAGTTTAAGATCAACACGTGGTTGCAATTCTGCAAATGTGCTAACATTATTATTGTCCCACGATAAATTTTCAATTCCCTTCGCTTTTAAAAATTCCCATGAAACCAGGTATTCAAATTTGAAATCGGTATCGAAAGGCAAATCTTTGAGGACACCGGTAATAGTAAAATTATCAGTATTGTCGGCACGGATAATTTTATTCATAGGGTCTTCATCACCAAAAATTTTCTTTGCCAGTTGTTCCGTGATTACAATTGAATACGGATCATTTAAAGCAGTTTGTGCATTTCCTTTTAATAAAGGAAAACTAAACATATCCAGAAAATAAGGATCAGCATAATTTCCCTGGATTTTAATTTTCTTATCCTTGTAGCTAAATAATTTTTCTGTTCCTAAAACTCTTGTTACCTCTTTTATTTCAGGATAATCTTTTTTTAATGCCGGAGCTAAAAAAGCGGATGTTACATTCCATGCTTCTAATTTACCATTGATTATATTTTTATTATACGCTTTATAAATATGATCTTTCTTTGCATGAAACTGATCTACACCCAATTCATATTGTATATTCATTACCAGCAAAACAGCACCCGCCATGCCTAATGCTAATCCTGTAATATTGATAAAGGAAAGAACTTTGTTCTTAAATAAATTTCTCCAGGCGATTTTGAAATAGTTTTTAAACATGAGAGAAGTTTTAAGTAGTAAGTTTTAAGTTATAAGTTGGCGATTTCAATCTTTTTACACTCTTTTTCGGTTTTTGTAACAAGTTCTCTCCTCCCTTT
>CAXSDW010000088.1:3546-14073 GCA_964236235.1 uncultured Chitinophagaceae bacterium | reverse complement strand
AAATAAATGAAATAAAAAGTCCTGCAGGGTTCACTTGCAGGACTTCTTACAAAAACAAATTATATAATTACTGTATCATTAATTTAAGTATATCAGCTTTATCTGTAGTAGAATTTATTTTTAAGAAATATACACCAGGCTTAAGCGCAAGTTTTGAAATATTTATATTCATACGTGAACCCCCTGTATTTAATCTTGTCTCTCCAAGATCATATCTTCTGCCAAGCATATCTACAATTTGCATATGATATACGCCCTGGTATTTCTCAGGAAACTGAAGTGTAAATTTATCATGCAACGGGTTTGGAAATATTCCCGGTTTTTCAAAATCATACCTTGAAGTGATAGCCTGCTCAATTGGCATAATAGCAAATCTTTGTAATGCAGGAGCAGTATCAGCAGCTGGTTGGCCGTCGGTGCTAAAGCTATAAACCTCTACTGCGCTTACCATTGGGCGATTTACTACTGCAGAAAAATCAATGTTTAACTTACCGTCGGTTACTGTTACTGGAAAGTTTTTAATTATTGCAGTAGCGCCACCTACAGTTTGCGAAAGATCAAAATTGATCAAACGGTACTGGTTTTCAAATTTTACACTAAATACTCTTGAACCGGCATCACTGGCAAATCCGGCGCCTGGAGCGCCCCAATAGATTTCAGCAAAATGCAGCCTCACATAATAAGTGCCGTTAGCCACCGGAAATTCATAACGGAAAGGTTTTTTATCTCCATTTGAAGATTGTTCATCTAAATATAATGAGTCTTCATCAGTCCCTGCAATCTGCGTTAATGCAGGATTTTTATAGGGCTCCAGATTATCAAATGAATACTGGTTATCTGCAGCCCACGTTTTACCATTGATAGTTATAGGCGAGGAAGCTCCGCTGTTAATCCTGTAATTTGCTGTAACGGTTACTTCTGAGGCCTTTGCTAGGCCATAAAGCGGCACACGCTTAGGGCTTTGTGAATTATTGTAATAGATAAGCAGGTCGGCAATTTTTAAGCCCTGCGATGTTGGGTTAAACCTAACATTTATAGTTGTGGCATCCTGCGGATTTAAAGTTGTTACAGCAGGCATGTCAGCTGCAAATTCAGCCTTATTTTCCCCAATTATTGCTATTGAAGTAATCACCAAAGGCGGATCCTGTGTACCATCAGAATATATTCGTCCGCCACTGGAAATATTTAAAAGCAATGAATTATTTGTTTGCAAAACCTGCTCACCAAAATCAACATCAGACGGATTAACGTTCAAAGGTGAATAATGAATAGTTCCGGTGTAAGGCTTGATGTTAGTAACATAATACATGTTATCCTGGTAATCATAATTTGTAGCATCAGCGCCAAGATAATCGTTATCAAGAATGTAAGTATTAGGGATAATGTTACCGGCTGCATCAAGTGCTTTATAAACACGTGTACCCAACTTTTTGCCTGGATTTTTTGCAGGATCAGTAGTGTTTACCGATCCAACATTAAATCCAAAAGCGCCAATGGGATTTATAGTACCACTTGCAATAGTGCCAGTTAATGATTTGCGTGGCAGCAGCGATTGACCATCTAATTTTATGTGAGTAAATACAGTAGTATAAGCAGAACTTCCTTTGTAAAACCATTTGAAACTTTCTGTTGAATAACAACAGCCATGGTAAGCTGCTATTTGCTTTATAGAAACAGGAATTGATGGATCAGCTCGTAAAAAATAATCAGGTTTAATTTCATCGCCTTTAAGCTTTGTACTGTCACCTTCATCGGTGTCTTGAAAACCAAAGCCTGTCCTGCTTTTTAGGCCAAAAACTGTTAGTACTTCCTGCGCATAAGGTTCGTGTACGCCTTCTCCTGAGTATTGCCATAAACCATCTAAATAAATCTTCTTTACAGGATTTATATCATCGTTTGATGTAATGGTAAGTGTTTCATGTAAAATAGTAACTCTTGTACCGGCATTTTGTGCTATAAACTTTACCATCACATCTAAATAACCTCCTGAACTTACTGTTACCGGTAATTGAATAGAAGGATTATAGGCAACTCCATTAAACTTATCAATTTTCCAAAATGAATTATTTGAAATTGCAAGGTTACTTATCACTAATGAGCCAATCCCGTTATTATGGATTCTTACTTTTAAAGAATCATGGTTGGCATTATATATTGAATCCCTTGTCCACGGAATTTGAACATGTGAAAAAACAAAATGATCGTTAGAAGGCAATTTATCCAGGTTCTCCACAAATAATAAAGCATTTGATATCGGCGTCGTTGTAGTTGTAGTATCAACAACCAATAACGGTGGATTATTGCTATTCTCTTTACTATTAAATAAAATAGTTAAGTTTTTATTATTGGTATCTTTTACAACAAGGCTTACCATTTTATCACCTGCAAGTTGGGTCTTTACAAAATCAGTTACATCAAATTCATAATAGCCAGCCATATTATTAACACCTGTAGAACTAAGTGAGCCCGGGTTAGCTGGAGGCGCATTATTATACGTAATTCCTGTTTCTGTCCAGGAGTCGTCATTTACACCAAATAAAGCAATATTAGCAACTGCCGTATTATCCTTATTAAGACCATACAAGCGCAACCTGGCAACTTTTACATTAGCAATGTTACCAAGAGAAAATTTAAGGTATGAAGTACGTGTAAAACCACTGGTAGGCGAACTTTTAACAGTTAATGAAGTATCACTGCCGTAGTTAGTATTTGCATAAGTGCCATTACGAACATAGGCATCAGCTATGGGCAAGATGCCACTTGATTGTGGCGATGGTATTGTATCAGTTACAAGGTGTGTAGTGTCAATAATCAATTGCGGCATGTTCCGGCCGTTTTCTCTGCTACTGAATGAGACGGTTTTATCTTGCCTGGTTGTGTCCTTAAAAAAAACACTCACCATCTTATCTCCTGTTAATTGCAGTTTTACAAAATTAGTTATATCAAATTCGTAATATCCAGCTACACTATTAACTCCTGCAGAACTCAGCGAAGTTGATGCAGCCGCAGGCGCTGTATTAAAGGTGATTGCTGTCTCCGTCCATGAGTCATCGTTTACACCGAAAACAGCAACATTTATTGTAGCTGTATTATCATTATTTCGACCGTACACACGTAACTTAGCCGACTTTACATTAGTAATTGTATCAAGTGCAAATTTCAGGTATGATATACGGAGAAAACCACTTGTGGGCGAACCCTTCACTATTAATGAAGTATCACTTCCAAAGTTTGTATTTGCATACGTTCCGTTACGGACATAAGCATCAGCTGTAGGTAAAATAGTTGCAGTTTGAGCGTTGAGTGATTCTCCCGAGCTCACTAAAAAAAATATTGAGATAGATAATTTTAGAAGAGCTTTGTAACTAATTTTTCCAAAAAGGGCGTAATAATTTTTTTTCACAATTCTTATAATTTTGAGGTTGATTAATAATATAGAAATTGGATATAATAATGTGTTCGGGATTGGATGCAGCTGTATTCCTAATCAATTTATGTAAAGCTCAAAAATTATTGTGTTGAAGAGCCAGGGAATTTACATAAATTAAGATACGAAAACAATTAAGGTAAAACCTTACATGTGATATTATGCAAATGTATTATATATTTATTGAAACACATAATTTTAATGATTATACTTTGTAATTAAAACCTTAAAATTATGCTGACTAAATGCACCTAAAACATCCTGATCAATATCGGAATTTGTTCACTCAGGATTGTCTTCTTTCTTGCTATAATATCACAGGTGATATTGTAGTGAACATCTTTAACTTTATTATCTTAAATTTAAAATTATGGACTTTGGAAGTGTAGCGATATCAGAAATAAATAATGTTGATTTTACACTTGCTAAAGATTCACTGTTTACAAAAGAAACGCTTAAGCAAGGCACGCCGGTTATTAATCCTAAAGTGTATATTGGCTGTGCAAAGTGGGGAAGAAAAGAATGGCTGGGAAAAATTTATCCTGCAAAAACAAAAGAAGCAGATTTTTTAAATGAGTATGTAAAACATTTTAACGGCATTGAATTAAACGCAACTCATTATAAAATGCCCAATTCTGATGGCATAAGAAAGTGGCGGGAAAAAGCAAAAAACCTTGATTTTAAGTTTAGCCCAAAGGTTCCAAAAGGAATTAGCCACTTTGGCAACCTTGCTCCCGGCCCAAACCTCGATCGCCAAACAAAAGAATTTATTATTGCAGTAAGCGCCTTTGAAGAAAATCTCGGGCCGGTATTTTTACAATTGAGCGATAAATTTTCTCCTGCAAAAAGAGATAACCTATACGCATACCTGCAACAAATTCCCAAAGATCTTTCGTTCTTTTTAGAAGTTCGCCACAGCGATTGGTATGGCGATAAAACCATAAGAAAAGAATTACTGGAATTTATGAGAGAAAATAATATTGGCGCCGTAATTACTGATACTACAGGAAGAAGAGACCTTGTACACATGGAACTTACTATACCAAAAACCTTTATTCGTTTTGTTGGCAATAATCTTCATCCAACAGATTATACAAGAATTGATGAATGGGCTAAAAGAATAAAACTTTGGCTGGATAAAGGTATCCAGGAAGTCTATTTTTTTATGCATCATACTGATGAGAGAAATTCGCCTGAATTATCTGATTATGCGATAGAGCAAATAAACAAACAATGCGGAACAAAAATAAACAGGGTGCAATTTTTAAAAGAAGAAAAAAATAAAGAACTGTTAGGCTAACCCGGCGGTTTGCGAAAGTACTGAATGCATTTTGGTTACAAGATCACTTACTTCAAAAGGTTTTGCAATAAAATCATCTGCGCCGTATTCATAAATTACTGTTTCTCCAATTTTAGGATAAGCTGAAAAAATTACGATTGGAATATGGCTTGTTAAAGGACTTGCTTTTAGCTGTCTGCAAATATCAAGGCCATCAATCCCGGAAAGAAAAACATCAAGAAGAATAATCTGTGGTTCAAATTCATTCACCTTTTTAAAACCACTTTGCCAGTTATTGTCTGTCTCTACAACAAAGCCTCTTTTACCAAGCAATGATTTTATAATATCCAGCATATCCTTATCATCATCTATAACAAGCACTTTGCACATAATTCAGTTTTAAGGGGAAGTAAATTTAATATTAAAAATATCAAATTCAAAGCTAAATCTTACCGCAATTTGGTGAATTAATCTACGTTATATAATTATTAAACTTAAGGCAAAATCAATGCGTTGACCTTAATGATTTAATAATGTTGGCGACTGCTGTTAAAATTTTAAAATAATTATCAGGAATATCATATAAAATAATATTTTTACACTCAACTTAAAAAAGTGAACATCTCAACACATACGAAATATTTCATTTTTTATCCACTTCTTACCAGTGGAGTTTATGCAGTTTGCTTCGATCTTTTTCCTTGTCTTCCATGCCGACCTTGATACTGATAGGACGAGCTCCTGACCAAGGCCCCTATCAGTGAATAATTCTCACAACTTCTATCCGGATTGGTTATCCTCTTTATAAAAATTTTATTTTACATCGTGGAAAACAATATTATAATAAAAGTAGCCACACCCGATGATGCCAGGTATGCTGTAAATATTACCAATGAAATGGAATCTTCTGCAAAGGCACGCGGAACAGGCATTGCAAAGCGTTCTCCTGAATATATTGCACAAAAAATAAATGAAGGTAAAGCTGTAATTGCCTTAACCAAAGAAGGCACCTGGGCGGGCTTTTGCTACATAGAAACATGGGAAGGAGAATACGTTGCCAACTCAGGATTGATAGTAGCTCCTGAGTTTAGAAAAACAGGTATCGCAAAAGCTATTAAGCAAAAAATATTTGAGCTTAGCCGTACAAAATACCCGGATGCAAAACTCTTTGGTCTTACTACAGGTCTTGCAGTAATGAAAATAAATAGTGATCTGGGTTATGAACCTGTTACCTATTCCGAGCTTACACAGGATGATAAATTTTGGGAAGGCTGTAAGAGTTGCGTGAACTATGAAATATTGATAAGCAAGGAAAGAAAAAACTGCATGTGCACTGCAATGTTGTATGATCCGAAAGATCATTATGAACCTGAAGAAACAAAAGAATTTTTTAAAGAGAATTCACAAGGATTAGAGAGACTTTTACAGATAAAAATGTGGAAATTTTTAAGGCCTCTTTTAAAGAGAGAAAAGCCAGCAATAAAACAAACATCACCAAAGCCAAAATCTTTTTTACATTATTTCTTCAACTTCTAAAATCCCTCCTGAAATCACCAGGTAATTCATCTTATGACAAAGAAAGTTGTATTAGGTTTTAGTGGCGGATTAGATACTTCTTATTGTGCAAAATTTTTTAGTGAAGATCTTAAATACGAAGTTCATAGTATTACGGTTAACACCGGCGGATTTACGGATGAAGAATTACTTAAGATTGAGCAACATGCGTATAAACTTGGTTCTGCTTCCCATACCAACGTTGATGCTGTTGAAAGCTATTACGATAGCATCATCAAATACCTCGTGTTTGCAAACGTTTTGAAAAATAATACATATCCCTTAAGTGTAAGCGCAGAGCGGCTTAGCCAGGCTTTGCATATTGCGGAGCATGTTAAAAAGTTAAATGCTGATGCAGTTGCTCATGGCAGCACCGGTGCTGGTAACGACCAGGTTCGATTTGATATGATCTTTCATAACATGATACCCGGCATACAAATAATAACGCCCATAAGAGATTTAAAATTGAGCCGTGATGAAGAAGTAGAATACTTAAAAAGTAAAGGTGTTGAAATGAATTTTGAAAAATCTCACTACTCAATTAATAAAGGTTTATGGGGAACAAGTGTCGGCGGAAAAGAAACATTGCATAGTAAGGGCATGCTGCCAGATGATGCATGGCCTACTCAAATAACAAAAAAAGGAACTGAAGAAGTTATATTACATTTTCATAAAGGCGAATTAAAAAAAGTGAATGATAAAACGTTTAATCATTCAATTGAGGCCATACAATATTTACAAACAATTGCCGGCCCTTATGGCATTGGAAGGGATATTCATGTAGGCGATACGATCATCGGCATAAAAGGCCGGGTGGGCTTTGAAGCAGCAGCGCCAATGGTTATCATAAAAGCACACCATGCTTTGGAAAAACATGTGCTAACAAAATGGCAATTAAATTTAAAAGAACAGCAGGCACAGTTTTATGGCAACTGGCTTCATGAAGGTCAAATACTGGATCCTGTGATGAGAGACATTGAAGCTTTTCTGGAATCAACGCAACGCAATGTTACCGGCGATGTATTTGTACAATTGATGCCTCATCATTTCCAGGTAACAGGGGTAGAATCTCATTATGATCTTATGAGCAGCGAGTTCGGAAAATATGGTGAAATAAATACAGGCTGGAGTGGCGAAGACGTAAGAGGTTTTAGTAAAATTTTCGGCAATCAAACTATGATCTATCACCAGGTAAAAACACACGCTGATAAATCTCCCATCCCCTAAAGGGGTGTAAAATTTAGTTATGAAATTACAAGTTGGAATCGTTGGTGGCGCCGGATATACGGGTGGCGAGTTGATACGTCTTCTTATAAATCATCCGAACATTTATATAAATTTTATTCACAGTAAAAGCAACGCTGATAAACTTGTTAGCTCAGTTCATAATGACCTTTTTGGCGAAACAGATCTAAAATTTTCAGCAGATTTAAATCAGGATATTGATGTTTTATTTTTGTGTATAGGTCATGGTGAAGCAAAAAAGTTTTTAGAACAAAATAAAATAGATGATACAATAAAGATCATTGATCTTTCCCATGATTTTCGGTTAAAACAACAATCGGAAATTGAAAATAAGAAATTTGTTTACGGTCTTCCTGAATTAAATAAAGAAGAAATAAAATCTGCAAAAAACGTTGCCAATCCCGGCTGCTTTGCTACCGCTATTCAATTGGGTTTATTACCTCTTGCAAAAGAAGGTTTACTAAAAGATATTTTCACAACCGGCATCACTGGCTCCACCGGAGCCGGGCAGAGCCTTTCAGCCACTTCGCATTTTAGCTGGCGTGCAAATAATATACAGGCATATAAAACTTTAGCGCATCAACATCTTAAAGAAATCACAGAATCATTACATCAATTACAAGGCAGTTTCTATGACTCCGCTTCAGGAGACGGAGGTATAAATTTTGTTCCCTGGCGTGGAGACTTTACCAGAGGAATTTTTATAAGCTCACAATTGAATTGTGATTTGGGTGAAGCAGAATTAAAAAGTCTTTACCAGGATTATTATAAAGATCACCCATTTACTTTTTTAAGCAATGAACCCATTTCTTTAAAGCAGGTTGTAAATACAAACAAATGTATTATTCAACTTGAAAAAATTGGAAACCATCTCGTTGTTCATTCAGCCATTGATAATTTATTAAAAGGGGCAAGCGGGCAGGCAGTTCAAAATATGAATTTAATATTTGGCATTGATGAAACTGCCGGTCTTAAACTAAAAGCAATTGGATTTTAGATTACAACTTATCACTTAAAACTTATGACTTTATTCGACGTTTATCCACTTAATGACATAACCATCGTAAAGGCAGAAGGCTCTTATGTTTGGGACAACAAAGGCATCAAATATTTAGATATGTACGGAGGCCATGCTGTTATCAGTATTGGTCATACAAACCCACACTGGGTTAAGCGTATAGAAGATCAGCTGCATAAAATTGCATTCTATTCCAACTCTGTAAAAATTCCTCTTCAGCAGCAGTTAGCTGATAAACTTGGAAGAATAAGCGGCAAAGAAAATTACCAATTGTTCTTATGTAACAGCGGTGCAGAAGCAAATGAGAATGCATTAAAGCTTGCCTCTTTTTACAATGGACGAAAAAAAATAGTTGCTTTTACAAAAGCATTCCATGGAAGAACTTCCTTAGCAGTTGCAGTAACAGATAATCCAAATATCGTTGCCCCGGTAAATGAAACTGACAACATAATTTTTTTGCCATTTAATGATGAGGATGCCTTAAATGAATACTTTAAAGAAAATGGCAATGAAATTTCCTCTGTAATAATTGAAGGAATACAAGGCGTTGGCGGAATTAATGTTGCCGATGAAAGTTTTTTACAACTGATAAGAAAACTATGTGATGAATACAATGCAATTTATATTGCTGATAGTGTTCAATGCGGTTATGGCCGGAGCGGAAGATTTTTCTCTCATGATTTTGCAGAAGTAAATGCGGATATTTATTCTATGGCAAAAGGTATGGGAAACGGTTTTCCTGTAGGTGGAATTTTAATATCACCTAAGTTTAAACCAAAACATTTTATGCTGGGCACTACTTTCGGCGGAAATCATCTTGCATGTGCAGCATCGCTTGCGGTTTTAGAAGTTATGGACAAAGAGGAACTAATGAAACAGGCAACTGAAAATGGTTTGTATTTGCTTAACAAATTAAAACAGATTGATGCCATCGAAAATGTGCGGGGACGTGGATTGATGATCGGCTTTGATGTGCCTGAACATTTAAAAGATCTTAAAAAGAATTTGTTATACTCACATCATATTTTCACCGGTGAATCAAAGCCCAATGTAATTCGTTTGTTGCCTGCACTAAATATTTCAAAAGTTGAGATTGATGAGTTTTTAAAGGCTTTACAAAGTGAAATAGCCTTGTTGAATAAAGAACTGGAAGTACAAGTGAGTGACACAACGATGATGCCATGAAATACAAAAGTTTGTTTCAAAAAAACCAAAATTGAAAAATTTTATTTCTGTTAATGATGTTGAAAACATTGATGCACTTGTGCAAAAAGCGCTTGCTTATAAAGCAGATCCTTTTGCAGATAAAACACTTGGTGCAAATAAACGCATTGGTTGTTTGTTTTTAAATCCCAGTATGCGTACACGTTTGAGCACACAGATCGCTGCACAAAATTTAGGCATGGAGGGAGTAGTTTTTAATGTTGGGCAGGAAGGATGGGCTTTGGAGTTTGAAGACGGAGCAGTAATGAATGGCGCCGCTGTTGAACATGTAAAAGATGCTGCACCGATACTGGGAAATTATTTTGATGTTTTAGGAATACGCACTTTCCCTTCATTAAATGACCGTGAAGAAGACTATAAAGATTTTTATATAAAGCAATTTATTAAATACTCACGTATCCCTGTTGTTAGTTTGGAAAGCGCTGTGCTTCATCCTCTGCAAAGCCTTACAGACATAATTACAATAGAAGAAGAATTGCAAAAAATGAAAAGTCAAAAGTCGAAAGTTAAAATTGTTCTTACCTGGGCGCCTCATGTAAAGCCGCTTCCACAGTGTGTTGCAAACAGTTTCGCTCAATGGATGAATGCATGGGGGAAAGCAGATTTTATAATTACACATCCTGCAGGCTATGAACTTGACAGGCAATTTACAAACGGAGCAACAATCAATTCTAATCAAAATGAAGCATTAAACGATGCAGATTTTGTGTATGTAAAAAATTGGAGCTCGTATGAAAATTATGGAAAAATTTTGTGCAGTGATGAAAGCTGGATGCTCAC
>CAXSDW010000088.1:1432-3446 GCA_964236235.1 uncultured Chitinophagaceae bacterium | reverse complement strand
AAACTTTCATCTTTCTTAAAAGATTTTGCGGCAATTGAAGAAAAGAAAATACTAATTCATGGAGGTGGGAAACTGGCAACAAAAATGGCTGAGCAATTAGGTATCTCACAAAAAATAATTGATGGCCGAAGGATTACTGATAGTGAAACATTAAAAGTGGTGACAATGGTTTATGCCGGTTATATCAATAAAAATATTGTTGCTCAATTGCAATCACATAATTGCAATGCCATAGGTTTAACGGGTGCTGATGGAAATGTTATACAAGCTCACAAAAGAGTTCCCAACTCCCCTTTAGTTGATGGTGGCATTGATTATGGCTTTGCAGGTGATATTGACCGCATTAACACAGACATGTTGCAATCACTGTTAAATAAAAATATTTCATTGGTTTTTGCACCCTTAACCCATAATAAAAAAGGACAGCTTTTAAATACAAATGCTGATACAATTGCACAGGAAATTGCAAAGGCGCTAAGCAGTTTTTATAATGTAAACCTGATTTACTGTTTCGAAAAAACCGGAGTGCTTAAAGATATTAATGATGAAAGCACATTGATAAAGAAAATTGACATAGAAAAGTATGAAGATTTAAAAAACTCTGGCGCCATCTTCGCCGGTATGATACCTAAATTAGATAACGCTTTTGCAGCAATAAACAGCGGCGTAAAAAAAGTTATCATTGGCGATGCACAACAAATCCATCAATTAATAAAAGGTGAATCAGGAACAACAATCAGCTATTAATTCCAATGAAATTTTACTTCTTGTACAGGATGCTATAAGTGTGCTTAAAGAACTTATAGCCACGCCTTCATTTAGTAAAGAAGAAAATAAAACAGCTGATATTATTGAACAATTTCTTCAATCAAAAGATATAATAACACAGCGGCACTTAAATAATGTATGGTCTAAAAATAAATTTTTTGATGATACCAAACCAACCTTGCTGCTTAACTCTCACCATGATACAGTAAAACCAAATTCAGCATACACAATTGATCCGTTTATGCCGTTAGAAAAAGATGGAAAACTATTTGGCCTGGGAAGTAATGATGCCGGAGGATGCCTGGTTTCGTTGATTGCTGCGTTTGTATATTTTTATAAAAAAGAAAATTTACAATACAATATTATTTTGGCTGCAACTGCTGAAGAAGAAATTTCAGGGCATAATGGAATAGAAACTTTATTGCCGCAATTAAATAAAATTAACAGTGCAATTGTTGGAGAGCCAACCCAAATGCAAATGGCTGTTGCGGAAAAAGGCTTGCTTGTACTGGATTGCAGGGCAACAGGGAAAGCAGGACACGCTGCAAGAGAAGAAGGTGACAATGCGATTTACAAAGCCATAAAAGATATTAAGTTTATAAATTCTTATAAGTTTTCAAAAGTATCTGATCTTTTGGGACCTGTAAAAATGAGTGTAACAAATATTGAAACGGACAACAAGGCTCATAATGTTGTACCTGCCTCATGCAATTTTGTTGTTGACGTCCGCGTGAATGAGTTGTATACATTTGAAGAAATTATCAACACTATAAAGTCAAATATTGAAAGTGAAATCACTCCAAGGAGTACAAGACTTCGTTCTTCGTCAATTTCATTAGATCATCTTTTGGTTACAGCAGGGCTTAAGCTTGGAAGAAAGTATTATGGTTCACCAACTACCTCAGATAAAGCGTTAATGGATTTTCCTGCTTTAAAAATTGGGCCGGGAAATTCTGCAAGAAGCCATAGCGCAAATGAGTTTATTTTTATTGATGAAATAAAAGAGGGAATAGATTTATACATTCAATTGATAAATAAAGCCGCCGGTTTCCGGTAACCAGTTGCCGGTAATAAAACGAATTTCATGAAAAGCTACAGAGACCTTGAAGTTTTCAAACTATCAAAATCCCTTGCCATTCGTATTCATATGATGAGTTTGCAATTACCTAAATTTGAACTATATGAAGAGGGCAGCCAGATAAGGCGCTCATCTAAATCTGTTACTTCAATGATTGTTGAAGGATAC
>CAXSDW010000088.1:0-1332 GCA_964236235.1 uncultured Chitinophagaceae bacterium | reverse complement strand
AATATGATGTACAAGGATCTATTGCGCATGTAAAAATGTTGGGTGAAGTTGGATTGATGACAAAACAAGAGTCTTCAATTGCTGTAAATGCGTTAGAAGAAATTCTTGAAGAAATTAAAAATTCAACTTTTAAAATTGAAGATAACGTTGAAGATGTTCATTCGCAGGTGGAACTTTTATTGACGCAGCGCATCGGGGAAATTGGCAAAAAAATTCATAGCGGCAGAAGCCGTAATGACCAGGTAGCCGTTGATATAAAATTATTTTTAAAAGCGGAAATCCTAAAGATAAAAGATGAAGTAAAAATATTGTTCGACCTGCTTATTGCTCAAAGTGAAAAATATAAAGACAAGCTTTTGTCGGGCTATACTCATCTGCAAATTGCTATGCCATCTTCATTTGGCTTATGGTTTGGCGCCTATGCAGAAAGCCTTGTAGATGACCTTGAACTGTTATCAGCTTCTTATACAATCACAAACAAAAATCCTTTGGGAAGTGGCGCTGGCTACGGCTCTTCATTTAAGTTAGACAGATCATTAACGACTAAACTTCTTAATTTCTCTTCTCTAAACTACAACTCTGTCTATGCACAAATGACAAGAGGCAAAACAGAAAAAATCGTTTCATTTAGCCTAAGCAGTATTGCTGCAACACTTGGCAAACTTTCTATGGATTGCTGCTTGTACCTTAATCAAAATTTTGGTTTTATTTCATTTCCACCGGAGCTTACAACCGGCAGCAGTATTATGCCTCATAAAAAAAATCCGGATGTTTTTGAGTTGATCAGGGCAAAATGCAACCGTATTCAATCTATTCCAAACGAGCTGACGTTGTTGATTAATAACCTGCCATCAGGCTATCACCGCGATCTTCAATTAACAAAAGAAATTTTGTTTCCTGCGATAGAAGAAATAAAAGGCTGCATACAGTTAGCTGTGTTAATGTTATCTAACATTCAAATAAAAGATGACATTCTTAAAGATGAAAAATATAAATATCTTTTTAGTGTAGAAGCTGTAAATGAATTAGTAAATAAAGGGATTTCTTTCAGAGAAGCATACCGGCAAGTCGGCAACCAGATTGACAAAAGTGAATTTACTTTCGATCTAAGTAAAGGTTTACATCATACTCATGAAGGCAGCATAGGAAATTTAATGAATGATAAGATTAAAGAAATGATGAATGAAGTATTGATAAAATTCAATTGATAAAGTTGCTTAATACCAAATAAATTACTGCAAGTTACCAGCCGCCAGAGCTTCTATTGCGTTTGCCAAATACACAAAAGGCGCATTCCAGTTTATAGCAATTTCATTTGATGCATAGGAACAG
>CAXSDW010000087.1:0-14078 GCA_964236235.1 uncultured Chitinophagaceae bacterium | reverse complement strand
GCTTAAAGAAATAGATAATAAAGCAAGTGAAAGTATTAATGATGCCAGGTAATAGAGAAAAACGAAGATGATTAATGTCATTGGATGGAGAAATTACTTATAGTAAAACGCAGATTATAGCACTTGGAATTACGGAACATCAAATTATCTATGTAAGTACTGATTGCTTAGTAAAAAAAATTTGATAAATTGTCGAACGGGCTTCAACTCAAAAAGATATTCTTGTCTTAAATCTTCTGAAAAGTTTATTTTTATTTCAAGTAAAGCCTTATAATAAAAGACGTTTCGGGAAGATTAATAGAAGAAACCATCACACAAAATCAAGCATCTCTAAATTTAGAAAATGAGACAAAGCAGGAGAAAATTTATTGGAACAACCACATCAGCCACTACTGCTTTATTATTGTCATCTATTACATCATTAGCAAAACTTAACCCGCCAAAACCTGTTATGAGTAAAAACTTTGAATTAATAATATTAGCCACCAACTGGGGCTTTGAGGGCAGCATGGATGCTTATTGCAATAAAGTAAAGCAAGATGGATACGATGGGATTGAGCTTTTATGGCCAATGGAAAAAGCGGGGCAGGATGAATTATTTTCTACTCTTAAAAAGTTTAATCTTGAAGTTGGATTTTTATGCAGAGGAGATCAAAGTAACTATAATGAACACTTTGATCTGTTTAAAAAAATGACAGGTGCAGCCGCAACAAATACTTTTCAAAAGCCTTTGTATTTAAATTGTCATTCGGGAAAAGATTATTTTAGTTATGAACAAAATCAAACATTTATTGATCATACTCTCCAGTTATCTAAGAAGACAGGCGTTCCTATTTATCATGAAACTCACCGCTCACGCTTGTTGTTTGCAGCGCCTGCAGCAAAGCAATACCTGCAAAAAAATCCTGATCTGCAAATAACTTTTGATGTTTCTCATTGGTGTAATGTAAGTGAATCGTTACTGCAGGATCAGCCTGAAACCATGGCGCTTGCTTTAGAAAGAACCGGCCATATACATGCAAGGATTGGTCATCCGGAAGGGCCGCAGGTAAATGATCCAAGAGCGCCTGAATGGGAAGCTGCAGTAAAAGCTCATCTTACCTGGTGGGATGAAATAGTAACACGTAAAAAGAAGGCAGGTGAACGCCTCACCATACTCACTGAATTCGGGCCTCCGGATTATATGCCGACAGCGCCTTATACGCATAAGCCTTTGGCTGATCAATGGGCCATTAATGTTTACATGCTGAATATGCTGCGCAAGCGATACACAGCTTGACACCAAATCGGTTTGCTTTGCAATAGCTTTCTTCCAAAAGAACTATCATAATTTTCAATTTCAAAAGAGGCTATAAAATAAGTATACTATGTGGAATGATAACCGCTATCATTTATAATCAGATCTCGTGTTTTTTATTCTCAAATATGATACGTAACTTCTTATTAATCTTCTTCAAAGTTCTTATGTTCTTCCGGCTTATAACCAGCCTTTAATTCGGCAAGTTTCTTCTTTCCATAAGCAAATCTTGTGATCAATACATATAGAACAGGCACTACAAAAATGGCTAAGGTTGTAGCAGCAAGCATTCCTCCAAACACTGTCCAGCCAATGGTTTTGCGTGATTCTGCTGCAGCGCCGCTGGCAAATGCTAAAGGCAATACACCCAGAATAAATGCGAGTGATGTCATAATTATCGGCCGCAAACGCAGGCTTACCGCAGCTATTGTTGCCTTTAATAAATCCATCCCGACATCCACTCTTTCTTTAGCATATTCTACTATAAGAATTGCATTTTTTGCAGCAAGACCAATTAAAGTTATAAGCCCTATTTGTGCATAGATATTGTTAGTAAGATTGGGTAAAAAAGTAAGTGTAAGAATAGAACCAAATACACCAATGGGCACTGCGAACAAAACGGAAAAGGGCACCGACCAGCTTTCGTAAAGAGCTGCAAGAAACAGGAAAACAAATACAATAGATATTGCGAATATTGTGGTAGAACTGTTTCCGGATTTTATTTCTTCACTGCTCATACCTGAGAATTCGTAACCATAACCTGCCGGTAAATTTTTTGCTGCAGTTTCTTTTAATGCAGTGATTGCATCGCCGCTGCTATAGCCGGCCTTAGAGTTACCATTGATCTCGATAGACCTGTAAACATTATAGTGAGAGATAAGCGTTGGGCTTTCAATCAGCGTGCTTGTAATTAAAGAACTTAATGGTATCATATTGCCCTGGCTGTTTCTTACATAATAATTTTCAATACTACTCAGCGAAGACCGAAACGTGCTGTCAGCCTGGGTAAGAACCCTGAAGTTTCGTCCATACAAAGTAAAATCGTTTACATAGCTGCTTCCTAAAAAGGAGGAAAGCGTGTTATAAACATCCGCCAGCGAAACGCCTAATTGCTTTGCTTTATCGCGGTCAACATTTACCTGGTAACTTGGTGTACGGGCGCTAAAAAAAGTAAATGCTGCACCTATTTCCGGCCGCTGGTTAACAGCTGCAAGAAAATTGCGGGCAACTTTCTCAAACTGCTGGATGCTATCAGTGCTGGTAGTTTGTTGAAGTTCAAAAGTAAAACCTGCTGTTTGGCCAAGCCCGGGGATTGCAGGCGGTGATATGGCCAGTATTCTTGCTTCTTTTATAGAAGCTGTTTTTTGTTGAATTTGCTTAATCACATTTTGTACATTATGTTCTTTTCCTTTGCGGTCGTCCCACGGTTTAAGGGTAACGAACATAGTACCTACGTTAGATTTATTGGAAAAGCTGATAATGTTAAGTCCTGCAAGGCCGCCCACTACTCTTATCTCAGGGATGGATTGTACTCTTGCCATCACTTCCTTAAGCATATCGACACTTCTTGTAGTTGACGTTGCCTCGGGCATTTCATAGGTTACATATAATCTGCCTTCGTCTTCAGTAGGGATGAAGCCTGATGGTTTATTTTTAAAAAGAAAAAATAAGCCTGCGAACAATACAATTAAAAATATCAAAACATATGGTGTGCGTTTGATCCATTTAACAACACCCCTGGTATATGAAGCATTTATTTTTTGAAAGCGGCTGTTAAATGCAAAAAAGAATTTTTCAAGCAGGTTCTTTTTTGCGTCTTTATCTTTTGTAGGCCTTAGCATAAGCGAGCATAATGCAGGCGTAAGCGATAGTGCAACAAAGGCTGATATCATTACAGATACTGCAATAGTAATGGCGAATTGCTGGTACAGCCTGCCCACAATACCCGGGATAAATCCTACAGGTACAAACACTGCTGCAAGGATTAAAGCTATAGCAATAACAGGTCCTGAGATGTCTCCCATAGCCTTTCGTGTGGCTTCTGTTGGCGATAATTTATTATGATCTATATTATGCTGAACAGCTTCCACTACCACTATTGCATCATCTACCACAATACCAATTGCCAGCACGAATGCAAACATGGTAAGCGTATTAATAGTAAAGCCGAAAGGAATAAAAAATATAAATGTGCCGATAAGTGATACCGGTATTGCTAATACCGGGATAAGCGTTGCACGCCAGTTTTGTAAAAATAAATACACAACGAGTACCACCAATGTAAGTGCTTCTAATAATGTAAATACCACTTCACGTATAGAAGCTTTTACAACGGAAACAGTTTCTAAAGGCACGAGGTAATCAATATCTTTAGGGAATGATTTTTTTAATTCTGTAAGTGCCTTATTTATGCCATTATAAGTTTCCAAAGCATTAGCGCCCGGTGCCTGGTACAATAAAATAAAAGCTGCAGGTTTGCCATTTACCAGTGCATTAGAGCTGTAATCAAATTTTCCTAATTCTATTCTTGCAACATCTTTAAGGTAAACAATGCTGCCTGTGGAAGGGACAGTGCGAACAACAATATCTCTAAACTGGTCTTCAGTATTAATGCGGCTATTAGTTAAAATACTGTATTCAAAACTTTGCTGTGCCGGCTGTGGATTTCCGCCAATAGTGCCTGCAGCAATCTGAAGATTTTGTTCATTGAGCACTGCAGTTACATCTGCAGGTGTAATATCAAGTGCAGCCATCTTTTCAGGGTTAAGCCATACACGCATTCCAAAATCATCAGCCCTGGAAACAATATCACCAACACCTTTCACACGCTGAAGTGCATCCTTCATGTAAATGTTTACGTAGTTGCCGATAAATTTTGCATCATGCGTTCCGTTGGGTGAATAGAAAGCGAGCGCAACCATTATGCTTGGATTCCTCTTTCTAACAGTTATGCCTAAACGCTTAACGGCATCAGGTAACGTAGGCTGCGCAACACTTACGCGGTTTTGTACATCCAATGATGCGATATTTACATCAGTGCCCACATCAAATACAACACTAATACTACTCTGCCCGCTTGACGTACTATTGCTGGAAATATAAGACATGCCAGGCGTACCGTTTACCTGCGTTTCAATTGGAGTAGTGGTGGTTTGCTCTACGGTTTTTGCATCAGCGCCGGTGAAGTTGGCGTTAATATTAACTGTTGGCGGAGTAATATCAGGATACTGCGCTACGGGTAATCTATCCAAAGCGATAAGGCCGACTAATAATATTACCACAGAGATAACTATTGCGGTAACGGGCCTTCTTATAAAAGTTTCTGCTATCATTTATTATAATCTTTATGATCAATGTTATTTTAAGGTTATTAGTCAATTAATCATTAGTCATTTGTCAATCATCAATGAATCATTAAGCCAATCGTCATTTAGTTATTACATTTTATCACTTTATAAGCTTCGCAATTGACCATTGACCATTGAATAATTATGATCTCTTTCATTTTTGTAGCAATCGACAATTGACCCAACTTATACTATTTCTGCTGAGGCGCACCTGCCGGCTTTGGCGGAGCTGTTGTGACCACTGACCCTTCTTTAAGATTTTGAACACCCTGAACAGCTATCTTTTCTCCCTCTTTTAATCCGTCTTTTACTATCACATTTGCGCCAAATTGCTTGCCTAAAACCACTTTGCGCTGCGATACTTTATTACTATCTCCTGCTACGTAAACAAAAAACTCTCCCAGCTGCTCCGTTACTGCTTTGTATGGAATAATAGTTGATTTAAGAGAAGCATTATTTTTAACCCTTACGGTTGTATTCATACCTGCTTTAAGCATACCTTTTTCATTGGGAAAAACAAGTCTTGTTTTAATTGTTCCTGTTTGCGGATCAACTGCACGATCAATCAAATAAATGCCTCCGGAATAAGGATAAGTGTCGTTGCCAAAAGCAAGCGTAAAAACAGAATCGGATGGCTTGCTTTTGCTTTGCTGCAATTGTATAAAACGATATATTTCTTTTTGATCAACACTAAAATCTACAGCTATTGGGTTATCGGTTGAGATGGTATTTAAAACCGTTTGCCCGGCTACAACAGATGTTCCCTGCTTTACTTGCGAGATGCCAATAGTTCCTGTAAAAGGCGCATAAATACTGGCAAATTTTACATTCGACTGAACACTTGCCACATTCGCTTTTGCAGCAGCAACTTGTTTTTGTGCAACATTATAAGCGGCATCTGCATAATCAACCTGTTGCTTTGCAATGGCATCATGCTTATCAAGTTCATGATAACGGTCAGCATCTTTACTTGCTTTATCAAGGTTTGCTTCCTGCAACTGCAATGAAGCTACTGCCTGCTGGTAATTAGCCTGGTAAACCTGTGCATCTATTGCATATAAAAGCTGGCCTTTTCTTACTTTATCACCATCTTTAAAATGTGTGGAAGTAACATAGCCGGTAACCTGTGAAGTAAGTTTTATCTCGTTCAGCGCTGCAACAGTGCCGGGGTATTCATCATAATAAACGGCATCGGTAGCGGTTACCGTGTCCAAAGTAACCGGCACTGCCGGAGGCGGACCTTGTGGCGCCTGTTGCTTTTTATCACCACATGAAGCCAGCATTACCATGCCGGCAATTAAAAGCAAATAAGGTTTTTTGTAATTCATGCTTTAAGTTTAATAACTAATATTTCCTAATGATTTTTGAACATCAATCTTGCTTGAAAGTAGCTGGTACAAAGCATTGTAGAGATTTATCTGTGCAGTACGCAGGTCTGTTTCAGAATTTATAACTTCAATATAAGCCTTTACTCCCGAGCGATATTGTAATTGAATAACATCATACACTTCTCTTGCCAGTGAAACGTTTTCCTGCTGACTTAAATAATTATACAGATTGCTTTTATAAGTGGCCAGCGCCTGCTCATGCTCTGTATTTATATTATGCTGAATGTTAAGTATTGTATTATTTACCTGCTCAATTTGTAACCGTGCCTGTTTTATAAGTTGAACTCTTTTACCTCCCTGGAAAACGGGTATAGATAACAACAGGCCGGTATATGAATTCGGAAAACTTTTGCTATATACTTTGGAAAAATTGTTATTAAGATAATTCATATTGTAATTACCAAATGCGGACACATCAGGCAAAAAGCTCCATTGATTATATTTTAAATTGTATTGCTGGAGGTTTTTTTGCGTTTGCAAAAGCTGAATCTCTATCCTGTTATTGTAAATAACAGGTTGTAATGTATCAATATAAATTTCCTGCTTCATTTGAGTTGTATCATATTTCAATTCAAAATCTGCAGCAGCAGGATAACCCATTAATTCTTTCAGATAAGCATATTTTGCTTTCATAGATTCCTCTGCATTCTTCTTTTGCGCATTTGCATTATTAAGAGTAATGGTGGCTCTTTTATAATCTGTCTTATCTGTAATGCCGCTCTGGTACTGGTAAAATGCATCTTTAAGGCTGCGTTCTATCCGGTTAATATCTTCCTCTATTACCTGCAATTGTTGCACAGAAAGTATTTCATCATAAAATGCTTTACTTACTAAGGCGGCGATATTAATTTTTTGTTCGGCCGTATTTTGGCGTGATTGAAGCCTTACATCTCTTGCCGTACGGGATGCTAATATTACGTCCCTGTTAAAGATATTTTGTGTAGCGCCAAATTGTAATCCTGATGTATTTTTTAAACCCGTACTTATAAACTGGCCATTGAAATTAGCCGTAGGTAACTGGAAATTATGCTGGAAATTGTAATTAAAATCAATCTGCGGATACCAATCAGCAAGTTTACTTTTGATAGTTGTTTCTGTAATCTGTTCATCTAATGATGCGTTTTTAAGCTCAGGATTTCTTTGCAATGCATAGCGTACAACATTCTCCAATGTAGCATTTTGTATTAGACTATCAGTGCGCTGCTGCGATAATGCAATAAAAGGAAGGATCAATGTGATGAGCATTAATATACACGCTGTAAATTTTTTGCCGGTTATTTTTATAAGCAGTTTATTCATAAAACATTTATCATTCTGTTACTAAACAGGTTTAATCTTACAGCAACCATTAATATATCAGGCACTGCACATTTTAACAGGCCTATATTTAATACCGTCCCAGAGTATATTGGCAATTTTGTTCAGGTCCTCGTCTTTAAACTTAAAGCGGCCGGCCACATGATAATTTGCTGTGGAAGTGATGCACCCAAACACAACAGAAGCTATCAGCATATATTCCATTTGTTTTAAATAACCCTTATCCATACCAGATTGAAAAAATTCATAAAACTTATTCACTGATGCCTTTGTATCAGCTGCTGATGCAAGTTTGGCGTAGGGCGAACTATTGAATTGTTGTACAAATATTAAAGCGCTGGGATTATTTATAAAGTATTTGCAAAGGTTTGTCCAGCCTTCAAAAAATTGCTGTTTGTATTCTTTTTTTGTATTTACATCACTGAACATCGCTGCTACCATTTGCTTTTTTATACTATGATTCAGCTCCATAATTATAGCATCTTTGCTTGGAAAATAATGATATATAGTACCTGAGGCTACACCTGCTTTTTGCGCAATAAGACTAATTGGTGTTCCGTGAAATCCATTGTCTTTTATAAGCTCCAGCGTTGTTTTTAAGATACAATCTTTTTTTCCTGGTAAGTCCGATTGAACGTTCATTCGGGTGCGAAAGTAGTATAATAATTCTTGCAAAAATTATTTGCTATGCAAATTATTATATTTAAAAATGGATAATATCTGCAGGAAAAAGCAGTAGTGTATAAACAGAAAGCAACCAGGATAAGCGTACAGATCTTCTTACATCACGAGGTTTTAATTAATTTCAGCTGAGTAAAAAACAAATCTTCATTTATTTCTATCACATTGCCGGGTGGTAAATCCGCTAAAACTATTTCGTCTATTGCCACACGTATAAGGCGCCTGCAACGGTGACGTACGGCAGCAATCATCTTTCGTACCTGGTGATATTTTCCCTCGGTCAACGTAATCGTGATCCACGTAAAACGTAAATCTTTACCCGCTTGCAAGAAGTTTTTATAAAGATCTTGATGCGCAAAAGCTACGTCACATGGTGGTGTTATATAATTGTTGCCACCTTTTATTTTAATGGCAACGCCACGCCTTAGCTGGTTAATCACATCTTCAGTTATTGCATTTTTTGTTTGTACCAGGTAGGTTCGCTTATGCGCTACACTGGCTTGAAATAATAACCTTGTTACCTGTTTATTTGTTGTAAGAATTAATAAACCTTCTGAATTTTTATCAAGTCTTCCTATAGCATGTGTGCCTTCAGGAAAATCAAAATTAAGGTCACCTAATAATTTTACTTTATGCGGACTTATAAACTGCGATACCATATCATAAGGCTTATGTATAATAAAATAGCGATGGGCTTGTGTGCACATAAGATGTGCTGTATTGAAATGTGTTAAGGCTTATTGTTTAAGATCAATCACCACTTTTGCATTTTTTTGTTCAGAGGAAGAAATGAAGACTTCATACCTTTTATTGTTTGCAGTTATTATCATTATTGATGTATTTGGTGGTATTGAACCCAGGTTATTGGCAACCATTACCAGCTCATGATGCGGTTGCATTTCATCAACCTTAATATGAAAGCTTATTGGTTTATCAGAAAGGCCGGCTCTTGAAACGATCATCTCGTTGTTATGATAAATCGTTACCGTATCTCCATCTATTTCTCCGTTATCATAAAGGTCAATAAGTATTTCACCGGCATCGGTTTCAATCTGTTTTACTATAGGATTAGCCCTTGTTAGTATGGGCTCCGGCAGTTTTACATTTGGTTTATCTTTTATAGAAGGTATTGTAACTATAGGCTTTTTATCAGCGGTTGGTTTTGTTACTAAAACCGTTGTATCTCTTTTTACCTCATTTACTTTTACAGGAACTTTTTTTAGTACCTGTGGCTTTGCAACAGGCTGTTGTTTAGCTTTTAAAGGTTGTTGTGTTACCGGTTTTTGTATTACTGATTCTTGCTCATTTATTACCTGTGGTTTTGGAATCACACATTCACTTATAGATATGTCATCCATCGCAAAATCATTACCACAACCGCCGAGGGTATTATCTTCCATTGTCAGTTTAAGTGAAGTAACATCTGCAGGCGTTTGAAAAAAACCGGTAAATTTTTTCCAGTGAACGTCATTACCCTGAAATAAAAGACCGGTTCTAAAAATGCCTATTTTCCTGCCATCAGGTGTTACAACATTTATAGTAATATTTGGCGGCAAAGGTGCACAGCCACCATTTATCCTGCACACGTTCATCATCCATACTGTAAGCTGATACATTGTGCCACCGGTAAAACCATCGAGGTTTGTATTAAAAAAAACTCCGCCGGTTTCAGATGCATTCACCAGCATCATATTTCCATTTGGTGTCCCCGTATGATCCTGGTCAATAGTGAGCCAGTCGCCATTAAAGCAATTGCTAGTGTTAGACATAAAAGAATAAAAACCATCTTTTGGGCAGGTGCTAAAGTCACGGCTGTATTTAGGAAGATTGTATGAATTAACCTCCGGTATATTACCCGAACCGAAATCAATTTTTACAACCGGAGGCTTAAAAGCACAATCATATTGCTGAGCCTGTGTTGCCTTATTTGTAAACATTAAAAGAAATAACAGAATACTATTTATGGAGAAAAGATGCCTCATAAAAGATTTTTTAATAAGTCATTTGATATTACTTTAAACAGTAGTAATTTAAAATTAACTTAAATGAGAGATGCAAAAATTAGCTTAATTCACAATTAACAAACTTTATCTAAACTTCTCTGAAGAGAAAACTTTTATACCTTTCTTGCTTAGTTAAGATTGTAATCAGGTTTACTTTAATAACTGTTTAAACTTCTTTAATTCATTCACTTCTGCGGCAGAGAGTAACTCATTATTATCATACTTTGCTTTTAAGTACAGCACTCTTTTATGCTGAGGATATTTATTAAGAATAAGGTCAATTACCTGACCGGTGCTTTCATCTTTTTCAAACAACGGAGTGGCCGGCGGAAGATCTGATTTATACCTGGTGGGCATTTTTTTTATTAAAGCTTCTAAAGTGGCAAGCTTGCCAGCAGCGATTTTCTCTATTTGTGCAGACTTGCTGTACAAGCCCTGCAATTGCTTTTTACTAAGGCTGCCTCTTTGCTGGTATTGCTTATATAAACTGATAATAAATGATGATACAGGATAAGCTAAAATGCAGGCTTCCAGCAGCTCATTGACGATATCAATTTCATTGGCTTTATTATGCATCTTTCAAAAATAAAAATTACTAATTGCATGAAATAATTATTAAAATTTCCTTTAACAAAATCTTATTCTTTACTGATTAATCTAAAGCTTCATTTTTCTTTCTGATAAACAGAACGGCTATAAACCCCGGTTCTAAACCATATATGAAAAAGCAAATCTTACTATCAATCTTTATTATTACTTCAGCAATCACGTTTGGCCAGGTTACTCCTTCTTTCGGAGTGCGTGCCGGAGTTACTTCATCATCTATGAGAGGAGATGCGGTGAGCAACCTTAACAATCTTCTTGATTTTTCAAACGGGATGGTTACAACTGGCAGTCGCACCGGTTTCTTTGCAGGCACTTATGTAAACATACCAATAAGCCAGGGCTTCTCAGCAGAGCCGGCGATATATTATTCACAAAAAGGGTACGAATTAAAAGGTGTATTTAATGTAAAAGGCGCCGACTTTTTAGGCGCAAATGCTAAAGCACAGCTTCAATCTCAATATATTGATATTCCTCTTTTGCTGAAAGCTAATGTAGGCGGATTACAACTATTTGCGGGTCCACAATTTTCTTATTTAACTAAAGCTGATCTGCATTCAACTGCCGGAGTATTGGGAATAAATTTATTAAACAATACTATGGATGCTACATCACAATTTAACCGCTGGGATACCGGCTTAACAGGTGGCATTGGCTACCAGTTCTCCAATGGCTTAAATATTATGGCTTCTTATGATTATGGCTTGTCAAAAGCAGATGCTAATCAAAACCTTAAGGCTTATAATAATTCAATAAAAATAGGGATAGGTGTTGGCTTGTAATTATTGATTGCAACAATTAGTTTTTATACAGAAGGTGTCTGAATCAGGCACCTTTTTCGTGTTTGAAAACGATGAGCTTTTAAGAACCTATATTTTATCAACATTTATTTTGTTTTATTTTTGCAAAGCAAGGCATCTTAATTTTGAATGTAATTTCTGTAACCATTAGAAAGAACCGCTATGAAAAAATATACCCTGTTAACTACACTGCTGTGTTGCTTTACTGCCAGCATAGTACTTGCGCAAGATGTTACCGGTAAAATAACTGATGAAAGATCAGCGCCTGTTAAAAGCGCATCTGTACATTTATTAAATACTAATAAAGGCACAGTTTCAGATGAAAGCGGCAACTTTATTCTTCAAAATATTTCAACGGGAAGTTATATTATTGAATTTTCTGCGGTTGGTTATGCTACGCAATATAAAGATGTAAGAATTGATAACGGATCTGCAGAGCTTACAATAAATCTGCAACAAATTTCTGACAGGTTAAATGAAGTATTGGTAACAGCGCAAAAGCGAGAGGAATTATTGCAGCGGTTACCCATTACCATTACTGCTTTATCCGAAAGAGACGTAACCGATTATCGTTTGTGGAATAGTAAAGATATAACAGGGATAGTTCCTAATTTATACTCTGCTGATCCCGGAGATAAGAGAAACGTAACGGCCATACGCGGCATCACGACTACCTCTTATGATCCTGCTGTGGCTACTTATATTGATGGTGTTAACCAGTTTGGATTAGATACTTACATAAGTCCTTTGTTTGATATAGCCCGTATTGAAATATTGCGAGGTCCGCAGGGCACACTTTATGGAAGAAATGCAATGGGCGGAGTTATTAATATTATTACCAAAGAGCCGGGCAATAAGATAGGAGGTTTTGCAGAAGTGAACCTTGGCAATTATGGTTCTCAAAGATATAGCGCCGGTATAAAAGCTCCGTTGATAAAAGATAAATTATACTTTGGTGCTTCAGCCTTGTATGATGGCTTGTCCGGATTTTATACAAATGAATTCAATAATCAAAAATATGATCGCCAGCACAGTATTATTTCAAACTATTATTTAAAGTATATAGCAAATTATAAATGGGCGGTTACGCTAAATGCCAAATTAAATAACAACAGGAATAACGGGCCTTTTCCTTTAGTGTTTGGTGTGGAAGATGCATTTGCAGCGCCTTACAAGCTAAGTCAGAATGCGCTTACAAAAATTATAGATAATACGTTTAATACTTCTTTGTCGGTTAACTATTCCGGCAGTAGGTTTAATTTTCAATCACAAACGGCTTATCAATCTAATTACCGTTATTATACTTTACCTATTGATGCAGATTTTTCTCCGTATGATGCTTTGACGCTGAATAATAATTATGGAAAAGACTGGAATAATGTAAAAGTAGTTACACAGGAATTTAAATTCAGTTCTCCTGCAAGCACCACTGCCAAATTAAATTGGACAGCAGGTACTTATCTTTTTTACCAGGAGAGTCCGGTAAAACAAGCGCTGCACTTTGGCAGAGATGGCGATTCCACCCTTGCTTTTTCTTCTTCCATCAATACCTCAAAAGCGAAAGGCAATGGTATTGCTTTATATGGCCAGGGAACTTACAACATTACTCATAAGTTTGACATTACCGGCGGCCTTCGTTATGATTATGAAGATAAAAATCAAAGTGTGTTAGGTGAATATCAAATTGATGGCACCCCTCCATTTACTACCAGGCCGGATACATCTGCCAGTGTAAATTTTCATGCAGTAACACCTAAGGTGAGCTTGGCTTATAATGCCTCTACGGGCCATCTTTTATTTGCTACATATAGCAGAGGTTATAGAGTAGGCGGTTTAACACCATTGTCATCTGATCCATCACAGCCGGCCTTGTATGCCTTTAAACCTGAATATAGTAATAATATAGAGGCTGGAATAAAAAACACTTTTTTTTCAAATCGTTTAATACTAAATCTTACTGCATTTTATACTACCGTTACCAATGCGCAGGTGCCTACATTAGTATTGCCTGATGCTGTAACTATCACCAGGAATACAGGTAAATTAACCAGCAAAGGCGTGGAAGCAGAACTAAATACTACACCTGTAAAAGGATTGGAAATAAATTACAGTGCAGGTTATACGGATGCTAAATATAAAAGTCTGAAGCTATCGCAGAATGGTGAGGAAAATGACCTAAAAGGGAAGCGGCAAATCTTTACGCCTGACCTCACATCTATGCTGGCAGCGCAATACAGCTTTGACATTGCAAAAGCGCAGGACATGAAAATTGTTTTACGCGGTGAATGGAAATACATTGGAACGCAATACTTTGATTTATCTAATTCTATAAAACAATCGCCTTATAATTTACTTAATACCCGCTTCGGTCTCAGCGCAAAAAACTTTGAAATTATGTTTTGGGGAAGAAATCTCACAAAGAAAAAATACATTGCCTATGCATATGATTTCGGTGCAATTCATTTAGGCGATCCTGAAACTTATGGCGCTACACTGCGGGTTAAGTTTTGATCAGGAATAAGTCGTCAGAGGTTAGAGGTATGAGGTGAGATGTGAGTTGTCAGAGGTCAGATGTCAGACGTCAGAGTAAGATGTAGTAGCTAAAAGTTAATTTTTACTATATTATGAATATTATAAATAAG
>CAXSDW010000086.1:0-14119 GCA_964236235.1 uncultured Chitinophagaceae bacterium | reverse complement strand
TGGCAGATAATGATCTTGAGAGAAAGAGTGAGGCAGTGGAGTGGCTGAAAGAATTAAACTAATTACTTTTTTATAAAATCAAACCCCCATTTATGAACCGCAGGCGCTCATCGTTCTTTATCATTCTGATAATTATAATCATTTTACTTTTATTTATTTTACTACGTACCTCATGCTGCAAACCTTGTAAAAGCGAAGGATATCTGCCGCAGGATACCACCCTATATGTAAAAACAATAGGCTGGAATATTTTATTTAAGCCAGGTGTAAGCACCCAGCGAAAAGAACAGGTTATTACAGATATTGAAGATTCAGTGAAGAAATTTTACCTTCTTTATAATGGGGCTTATGGCACCGACTTTACTCCCAAATTTCAACCAACCGTTTGGTGCCCTTGCGATTCTGCATTGTACACTGTAAGCTTTACAACCGTTGATGGCGCTGGTCAATCTATTGCATCACCGCCTCCAAAAAAGCCGTTAGGTGGACAAGGAGATTTGGCCGATGTATTGACCATAAGCAATAATATGCTAATAAATGAACCTAATAAAACTATCCAGGACAGCATAGATACGTATATTCCGCCTTCTGATACACCTGTCATTTATAAACAAGGTAGATATAACACAGGTACCACGGGTGTTCCTGTTATTGTAAAGAATATTGGTATCAATCCTACAAAAATACTTGCCATTATGGATTCAGGGATTGATTCTACCCGGTTTGAAAGTTCCCTTTTGAATTTAATCTGGAAAGCTCCGTTGGGTACTCCTACTTTATATAATTTTCTTCCTCATCAGCCGGTTGGGGATAAATTTGATAGTGGATTTACCAAACATGGAAGCGCTGTGACAGCCGTGGCCATAAACGCAATGGAGAATGCAACATCTTATCCGCGGCTTATGATCTTAAAAACCCTTGATAGGAATGACCAGGGAAGTACTTTTTCTGTCAGTTGTGCATTAAGTTACGCTATACAAAATCATGCTACGCTGGTAAATATCAGCCTTGGATACTCCGGAGAGGTTGACTCTGTTTTGCAACACTATATTGAACTTTGCGCCAACCATAATCCGTATCCAATTCAACTATTTGTGGCCGCAGGTAATACACCCGACCATCATGTTGATTCGCTAATATGCAGTCCATACTTTAATGACAACCTGTTAACCGGCGACTCACTGTTTTATCCTGCCTGTTTAAGTAAAAAATTTGAAAATATTACCAGTGTCACACAAATACAGGAACCAGACTCTTATTGTTATTACCAGTATTTTTCAAATGATTATATTTCTTTGGGCGTCTTAAATAATAATCCGAATTCGTGTTGTTCGTTTGAAGTTGATTTCAGACCATATAATAGATATTTTTATGAGGGGTCGTCTTTTGCCACTCCTTTTGCGAGCGGCCTTAAAATGAGTACTATTATAAATACAGGAATTGACAGTATAACCAACCCAATGTGGAGAGGTTTCATTAATACGGCTGCGTTGAAGCGGGTCACAAAAGACGGGAGTTATATCGTTCATTAAGAGCGTTTAAAAAATGTGAAAACAGCAATAGCAATTTTATTAATCTTGTTGTTTACAAAGTCTCTGCCAGGGCAGTGTCCTGACAGGGATTTTTTATGGCATCGCATTATTTATTTAAGAGATTCATCTGAAGTTCCTTCCTGGCAACAATTGAATGAATTGTTATCTTATCTGGATAAAATAAATCAATGCTCTTATCGAAATGATTCTACGCACGCTCTGCTGTTGCGACGAATTGGATGGTTATACTCTTTGCAAAAAGATTTTTCTACAGCAATAGAATATACACAAAAATCTATTGCATTAATAAAGGAGCAGAAAGAAAAAAATAACTCTTCCATAAATCCTAAAGATTTAATTAGTAGTTATTGGAATCTACAAATATTATATGATTCCCTGAAGTTAGAAACAAAGAAGTCAGCTGCAATCGATAGTTGTATTTCCATTGCATTGGATTTGCATGAAAAATTTGATATTGCATTGAATGCACTTGCCATAAAAATCTATCAGCTTCTTAAAAATGGCGATTATTATAGTTGCATAAATTACGCAAACCTTGGCAGCAGTATTATTATTGAAAATAAAAAAATAAGCGATGCCGACTACTATGAAATAAATTATTTTTCATTGAAAATTAATTCACTTATTCTTTTACATAAAACCAGTGATGCTGAACAATTAATCATAAATAAGATTAAACAGGAAAAAAAATTGAAAAGCAACGAAATGTTGGGCACGCTATATGAGTTGTATGGCTTGGTAAATTTGGCTAATGACGATGCAAACAAAGCGCTATATTATTTTAAAAAATCTTTTTACTTGCAGAATAAAACTAATCATAAGAATGGTTGCGCACAAGCATTGAATAATATTGGTTTTACTTACTCAACAAATCTGCATCAAAATAGAATAGCAATCACTTATTATTTAAAAGCGCTAAATTTTGCTGACCCAAACGAGTCATTAAACATACTTGATAATATTGCCAACGTATATGTCCAGGATGGTAAATATGATTCGGCTTTTTATTTCTTTCAAAAAGCCTTCAACCAGATACGGCCCGGTTTTACAGAAACAGATCTTTTAAAAACTGAAAACGCTGAACTGCGCGGAAACATAACAGAATATGTAACAGGTATGGTTCTGGACAAAGCAGCAGCGTGGTTAAGTAAGTACAAAAGCACCGGCAGTAAACAGGCGCTGAACGAAGCCATTCGCATTTACCAGGTAACTGACCGCTATTTTGATAAACTAAGAATTTCCCAATCAGAGATACAATCAAAATTATTTTGGAAAACAAATAACCGGCGCCTGTATGAGCAGGCAATCGAGGCATGTTATGCAAGCAGCAATACAGAAATGGCTTTATATTTTTTTGAAAAAAGCCGCAGTGTTTTGCTTAACGACGATATAATGCAACAACGAAAAATGAATGACGCTGATCTTGCAAAACAGGCTCAATTGAAAAAAAATATACTCGAAACCGAAAGAGATTTACAGAGCACTTCATCTTCTTCCAAAGAATACCTTGCTCTTCAACAACAACTTTTTACCAATAAACAGGAACTGCAAATACTGCTTAAAAACATCAACAGTAAGTATGCTTCATTTGCGCAGAATAATCCAGATACTATTTCAATAAACCTGGGTTTGGTAAAGAAAAAGATATTGAATGAAATCAGATCGCTGATTGAAATATTCAATGGAGACAGTGCAGTTTTTATCTTATCTGTTACATCAAACAATACATCTTTAATAAGGCTGAATAAGCATTTGTATGATAGCCTCACCATTTCATATATCTCTTATATTATCAATGCTGACAAGTTAAATAAAGACTTCCCTGGCTTTGTGAATATATCGCACCAGTTGTACAAACTTATCTTTCAAAACATTCAGTTAGCGCCTGAAGGAAGCATTATAATTTCGCCTGATGGAAAAGGTTTTCCCTTTGAAGCTTTGATAACAAATACAGATGTCCGGCAGCCTGATTATTTGCTTAATCACTATGCAACAAGCTATACTTATTCCGCGACTTATTTATTTACTGACTATGCGGCAAATGTAAAAAACAGGAATAGTATATTGGGTATTGCCCCTGTAAAGTATAACAGCACATTGAATCTGGCAGGATTGCCGGGAAGCGATATTTCTTTACTAAACATAAAAACTGAATTTTCAAATACCACTAATTTTGTTTTTGAAAAAGCCACGAAAGATAATTTTTTAAAACATTTTCCTGATTATGCAATTATTCAATTATATACACATGCAGCAGATAGCAGCGACAGGAATGATCCTGTAATTTATTTTGCAGATTCCCCAATGTACCTGTCTGACCTGATCCCTGACCGCAAGCCTGTTACACAATTAGTTATATTATCTGCCTGTGAAACTGCCAACGGAAAACTTTACCAGGGTGAAGGTATTTTTAGTTTTAACCGGGGCTTTGCTGCGTTGGGTATTCCTGCGGCTATAAGTAATTTGTGGTCGGTGGAAAATGAATCAACTTACCGGATTACTGAGCTTTTTTATAAATATTTATTACAAGGTTTGCCCACAGATATTGCTTTGCAAAAAGCAAAGCTTGAGTTTATAAATAGCACTTCTTCAAATGAAAAAAAGTTACCTTATTTCTGGGCTGGTTCTATCTTAACAGGAAAAGTTGAAGTTATTAAAAGTGATAATGGTTTCTCATGGGTTAAATTGATTGGAGCAACTATTTTATTATTAGCAATTATATACTTTATGCGGAATATTTTTAAAAGAAAGCGCACTTTAATACAAAATAATGTAGTTTAAAGTTTTTCAATAAGCTTACCATTTATCCCCGCAGATGGTATCCTTTCGGTCTCGCAAAACTTCTTAAGCCTGCATGTGAAAGTGTAACACCGATGCCTGAATGTTTTCTGCCGCTCCATGGTAAAGCAGCACTTACTCTGTCGCAACAATTCCAATAGCCGGTGCCGGCATTTATTTGCTGCATAATGTTTTCTGCTCTTTTTTTATTTGCACTATAAACAGATGCTGTTAGTCCATATTCGGTGTCCTGCATTAATTGTATCGCTTCTTCATCACTTTTAACTTTCATAATGCCTATAACAGGGCCGAATGATTCATCTTTCATTATACTCATAGTATGGTCAACATTCAGCAACACTGCTGGTTCAAAAAAATATCCTTTTCTATTGATCTTTTTTCCACCGGTAATAAGTGTTGCACCTTTTTTTAATGCATCATTTACCTGCTGCTCAAGAACGGCTATCTGTTCTTTCCTGGTTAATGGCCCGATATAAGTTCCTTCTTCCAGCGGCGATCCCATTTTATATGAGCGCACTTCTTTCACAAATTCTTCAACATATTTATCATACACTTTTTCATGAACATAAATTCTTTCAACTGCACAACAGCTTTGGCCATTATTATAAAAAGCTCCATCAGCAGTGCCTGCAGCAACAGCTTTTATATCTGCTATATCATCCGCTACATACAATGGATCTTTGCCGCCAAGCTCACATTGGCACGGTACCATTTTATGCGCTACTTTCTGATAAATATATTTGCCGGTTTTATAAGAGCCGGTAAAAAAATAACCATTAAAAGGAAGTTGCAGCAACAACTCCCCTACTTCGCCTCCGCCAACAGCAACATATAAAACAGTTGATGGAACACCAGCTTCTTTTAGCAAGCGCTCAACTTCCAAACCCGTTAGCGTAGCGTATTCTGAAGGTTTATACATTACTGAATTACCCGCCAGTAATGCCGGTACAAAAACATTTACACCCACCAGGTATGGATAATTCCAGGCTGAAATATTACAAATAACGCCAAGCGGTTCGTACACAATTTTCTCTTCCATTCCATTTCCATTGCTCATGATTTCATCAGATAAATATTTATCTGCATTATCTGTAAGCCATTGTATTCTTGCTTTGGCTCCGTTTATTTCATTGCGTGATTGTTGCAATGGCTTGCCGGTTTCTAAAGTGAGAATTTCAGAAAGATGTTCTATGTTTTCTTCTAATAACACTGAAAACATTTTTATTATTTTTACTCTTTGAGGTAATAATAACTTTTGCCAGGCCGGTTGTCCTGATCTTAATGATTGAAATTTTTCATCAAGTGTTTGTTGATCGTCTTCCTCAATATCTTTAATTATTTCTTCAGTAGCCGGATTAATTATTCTCATTTTTTGCTAGCATTGATTTCTATTACAGAGATAAATTTGTCCCTGATGCTTTTAGAAAAGGGCGAATCCTTATGCTGAAACATTCTTTCAGGATGCCATTGAATACCAAGCATAAATGGTTTATTGGCTTTCTCTTTCCACTCTATGCCTTCAATTGTGCCATCATCAGCTTTACAGTTTACTAGAAGATTTTCGCCAGGTTTATCAATAGCCTGGTGATGTGCACTGCTTATCTCACCTTTTTGTTGGTTTATAATAGTACGAAGTAAAGTGTCTTGTTCGATGATTACATTATGAAGTTTATCAGGATTTCCATTATGCACTTTACTTACACTTTCATCAGGAAGATCCTGAATTAATGTGCCTTTATTGATAACATTTATGAGCTGCATTCCTCTGCATATCCCTAACACAGGAATATTGTTATGTTGTGCAGATTGAAATGCAGCTATTTCAAAGTCATCCCTTTCCTCATTAAATTTTTCAGGCGCTCCGCGATAGTTTATTTCACCCCCATAAAATTTCGGATGAATGTCTATTCCGCCTGACAATACTAATCCGGTACATTCATCTAATTCATGCAAATTATTTTCATCTGCTGAAAGATTAATGATCTCAATTTCTTCATTTGCCTTTAGCCAATCAATATAATATTGATGTTTAACCGGGTTGCCTGTATAGGTTACAGCTATCTTCATTGTCTATAATGCTTTAGTGTACAATTGTCTGAAATCATCCCTGGTAACAGGTTTCGGGTTATTTGGATGAGCAAAATCAGCTATGGCAAGATCAGCCAATGTTTCAATATGTTCCTGTTTTACGCCAATATCACGCAGCTTGTGTGGTATATTTATTTTTGAATTGAGATCAAATAAATACTTTACCACAGCCTCTCCTGTTTCTTCTTTAAGCTCCAGGGTTCTTGCTATACGTTTAAATTTATCTTCAAAACCTTTTATATTAAACTCCATACCGTATGGCATATTCACTGCATTTGCAAGGCCATGATGTACATCAAGCAACGACGATAAAGGATGCGCTAAAGAATGTACAACACCAAGGCCTTTTTGAAATGCTACAGCCCCCATTAATGAAGCCATCAGCATCTTGCTTCTTGATTCAAGATTTGGATTGTTCACTGCTTTAGCAAGTGATTGGTTTATGAGTGAAATTCCTTCCAATGCAATTCCTTCACAAAGCGGATTAAACATTTTTGCAAGATAAGCTTCCATGTTATGTGTAAGCGCATCCATGCCGGTTGCAGCAGTGATGAATGGCGGAAGTTCCATCGTTAATAACGGATCAGCAAAAACTATTTTCGCTACCAGCTTAGGCGAAAATAAAATTTTTTTCTGGTGTGTTTCATCATCCGCAATAATAGCGCTTCGTCCCACTTCGCTCCCCGTGCCTGCAGTGGTAGGGATAGTAATAAAATGCGGAACTTCGTTGGTTACATATACATCGCCGCCAATAAGATCATCATACTTAAAAAGATCTTCCCTGTGATTTACTCTTAGCACAATTGCCCTTGCCACATCCAAAGACGCACCGCCGCCGATGCCTATTACAGCATTTCTATTTGTATTGTCATAAACATCAGTGCCTTTATACACATCAGATTTAACTGGATTTTTATGTATATCCAAAAAGATTTCTACAGAAATATTTTCCTTTTTCAGATCGTTAATAATCTCTTTAAAAAAATGTAGTTGTGATACTGTAGCATCGGTAACAATCAACGGTTTTAAGAGATCATTTTTTACAAGATAATCACCAAGTTCTTTACTGGAGCCGCTTCCAAAGCGAATGGTGGTTGGAAAATTATATTGATAAATATTATCAAATGTCATTGTAAAAATGTTTGCGGGATAAGGCTATTTGTTTTTTTGTTCTCTTTTACACAATTAAATGATTTCAAAATACCTTTTATATTCCCAGTCAGTCACAGCTTTTAAATGCTGCCTCCATTCCCATTCTCTTGTTTGTGTAAAATGCTCAACAAACTTTTCTCCTAATATTTCTTTTGCGATAGATGAATTTTTCATTTGTTGTGTTGCTTCAATTAAAGTAGAAGGCAGCACTCCATTTGAATAATCCCTGTAACCATTTCCTGTTGTAGCGGGCTGTTGTAATTTCAATTCATTTGTTATTCCATACAAGCCCGAAGCAAGGCAGGCGGCCATTGCCAGGTAAGGGTTCACATCAGCTCCAATCACTCTTGTTTCAAGCCGGCAGGATTTGTTGCTGCCTGATAAAATTCTCAATGCAACTGTTCTGTTATCTAATCCCCAGGTAAGTGTGGTTGGCGCCCATGCACCTTCCACTAATCTTTTATAGCTGTTGATAGTTGGTGCAAACATTGGCAGTATATGAGGCAAGCAAAATAATTGGCCGGCAACATAACTCTTCATGAGGTTACTCATTTTCATGTTATCTTTCTCGTCATAAAAAAGATTTATAACACCTTGTATGTCCCATAAGCTTTGATGAACATGGCCTCCGCAACCCGGCAGGTTTTCATTTATTTTTGCCATGAAAGTGGCTATCACTGCATGTTTATAAGCAATCTCTTTTACTGCTGTTTTAAATAACACTGCCCTGTCTGCCGCTTCTAAAATATCTGCATGAATAATAGCGGCTTCATAAGTGCCCGGTCCAGTTTCTGTATGAACACCTTCAAGAGGAATATTAAACTTCCTTAATAATTCAAAAAGATCAGTGAAGTATTCATTTTTCAATGAACTGCGAAGGATAGAATATCCAAACATGCCCGGCGTTAATGGTGTGAGGTTTTTGAATTGTTTATCATTAAGGCTTTGTGGTGTTTCTGCAAAATTGTACCATTCAAATTCCTGCGAAAAGACAGGCGAATATCCTTTGCTGGTTGCTTTATTTAATATCTTTTTTAGTAATTGTCTTGGGCAAACATGAGAAGGATTTTTGTTTTGATCTGTTAACTCACCAAGAAAAAAAGGAACATCATTTTCCCAAGGAATTTTTCTGAATGTGGTAATGTCCAATACTGCCGGGCAATCAGGATAACCCGTGTGCCATCCTGTAAATTGACTATTATCGTAGGCAACATCTCCTGCATCCCAGCCAAATATAACATCACAAACACCCATGCCGCTTTCTATTACTGAAAGAAATTTTTCTGCAGATATATATTTGCCCCTTAATATCCCGTCAATATCAGTAAAAGCAATCTTCACCTTCCCCGATGGATGATCTTTTACATATTGCAAAACTTCATTAGTATTCATACAACTGTTGTTGGTGCTGAGTTGTGATAGCGATGGCAATTAAAAAATACTACTTATCCGGATGGTTTAATCTTAAATAATTTGAAACAACCATAACATATTCCTATCAATAAAAAATATATCAAAGCCAGTCTTTTGTTGTAGATGGTCATAGCTATAAATGAAATTACGGCGATAACCAATGCAATCAAAGGAAAAGCAGGATACACAGGTACTTTAAAAGGCCTTTCTAATTGCGGTTCTTTTTTCCTCAGCCGCAAAAGCGTTATCATAGAAATAATATATAATGTCAATGCGCCAAATACTGAAATAGTAATAATATCCGATGTCTTTTCAGTGAATAAAGCAATAATTCCGATAGCCATATTTATAAGCAATGCATTGGCAGGAGTTTTAAACCGCCAATGAATCTTTCCAAGAAAAGATGGAGCAGAATTTACCCGGCCAAATTCAAAAACTGATCTTCCTGCAGCCAGTATTATACCGTGAAAAGAAGCAACAAGGCCAAATAAACCAATAGTGATAAGCAGGTGGTAAAGCACATTATTATTGCCCACAATATGACCAAGAGCAAGAGGCAGCGGCGAATCTGAGGAAGTGCCATCAGTTTTATACACGATTGCTTCCCACCCTGCTACACCTACTGAGCTTATAAAAGTGAATACACATAAAACAACGAGAGTAAAAATAGCAGAGCCAAAACCAAAGAGTATTGTTCGCTGTGGCCTTATGGCTTCCTCTGCTACATTAGCAACACCTTCTATAGCCAGAAAAAACCAGATAGCAAAAGGTATAGCTGCAAACATTCCGTGCCAGCCATGTGGGAAGGCATTATGCTGAAGATTTTTTAATTGAAAATGCGGCAAGGTGATACCGGTGAACAGCAATAGTTCCCCTACTGCAAGAATTGTTATAATTAATTCAAACATAGCAGCGGCCTTAACGCCGTAAATATTTAATGCAGTAAAAGCAACATAACTAAAAACAGCAATAGCCAATATAGGTATTTGTGGAAAGAACAAATTAAAATAAGCGCCTATAGCAAACGCAATGGCCGGCGGCGCAAAAATAAATTCTATGTTCTGCGCCATGCCTGCTATAAAACCCCAGTCTTTGCCCAATGCACGAGTAGCATAATCAAAGCCACCGCCAGCTTTGGGTATAGCACATGCAAGCTCAGTGTAACTAAAGGTAAAGGTGACATACATGATAATAATAAAAAAAGTAGCAATGGCAAGCCCCAGTGTTCCGCCTTGCTCCAGGCCCAGGTTCCAGCCGAAGTACATGCCGGATATTACATAGCCCACACCAAGCCCCCACAACATTGCAGGAGTGAGTGTTCGCTTTAGTTCATTTGATTGCGTTGGCAATGAACAATAATTTTTTGTGAATAAGTGAATCAATATAACTGGGGATGACTGCAAAAGGAAACTGCCCGGCCGAGGTTTCATTCACCTGCTGCAGAAAATTCCGGTAAAGCTTTATATGGTTTACAAATCTTTTATTACCTTCTTTTATATCAAGTTGAGGTGTAAGTAAACTCAGTGTTTCTTTTGTAAATGTAGTCATTCAGATAACGTTTATAAAGGCAACATTTGGTACTCCCGAAATATTAAAAAGCTTGAGCTATAGCATCACTAAATGGCGCCTTCATTTTGCATAAAGGGATAACTGTAATCAGTAGGCGGAGTAAAGGTCTCTTTAATAGTTCTTGCGCTAAGCCAGCGATATAAATTCAGAATGCTTCCGGCCTTATCGTTGGTGCCACTGGCTCTTGCACCACCAAAAGGTTGCTGACCAACTACTGCGCCTGTTGGCTTATCATTTATATAAAAATTACCTGCACTGTTTCTTAATTTATTTGTAGCAAGTTCAATGGCTTGCCTGTCAGTAGAAATTATTGCGCCTGTTAAACCATACTTTGAAGTTGTATCTACAAGCTGCAACGTTTCCTCAAATTTATTCGCATCATATTCATAAATTGTCAATACAGGGCCAAACAATTCTTCACACATTGTTACATACTTCGGGTCAGTTGTTTCAATCACAGTTGGCCCGATAAAGAAGCCTTCTGTTTTATCACAATTACCTCCAACAAGTATTTTTACTGATGCATCATTCTTTGCATTGGTTATATATTTTTCAAGTTTATCAAAGCTTCTTTCATCAATAACAGCGTTAATAAAATTGCCAAAATCTTCAGTACTTCCCATCTTCATCGATTTGATGGCAATCACTAATTTTTCTTTTATTTGTGCTGATAAATTTGAAGGCAAATAAGCTCTTGATGCAGCAGAACATTTTTGTCCCTGGTATTCAAATGCGCCACGGGCAAGTGCTGTAACTACTACATCTATATCCGCAGACTTATGTGCTATCACAAAATCTTTACCGCCGGTTTCGCCAACAATGCGTGGATAAGAGTTATAACTATTAGCATTTGCTCCAATTGTTTTCCACATCTCATTAAATACTCCTGTGCTTCCTGTAAAATGAATACCTGCAAATTGCGGATGAGCAAAACATATTTTCCCAACGTCCGGGCCATCAACAAATATTAAATTAATAACACCAGCAGGCAGCCCTGCTTCTATTAACACTTTCAAAAATAGTTGTGCGCTATAAACCTGTGTGTAAGCAGGTTTCCATATAACCACATTACCGCACATAGCTGCAGATGTAGGAAGATTTCCACCGATAGCTGTAAAATTGAATGGAGTAATTGCAAGCACGAAACCTTCCAGCGGACGATACTCTAAACGATTGTTCATACCATAACCACTTATTGGTTGTTGCCGGTAAATATCACTAAGAAAGTGAACATTGAAACGTAAAAAATCAATCAGCTCGCAAGCGCTGTCAAGTTCTGCCTGCATCACATTTTTACTCTGACCTAGCATTGTAGTGCCATTGATGTAAGGCCTGTATTTGGTTGCCAAAAGATCAGCAGCTTTTAAAAAAATGTTTGCCCTGTTCTCCCAGCTCATATTTGCCCACTTATCTTTTGCAGCCAGGGCTGCATCAATAGCAGCTTTTACATGTTCTGTATCACCTTCATGAAAATAACCAAGTAAATGATTTCTTTCATGCGGAGGCCTCAGTTCAAGTTTTTTTCCTGTACGCACTTCCTTGCCGCCAATGTGCATTGGAACATCAACCTGCTTGCTCTTAAGCTCTTTTAAAGCATCTTGCAAAAGCTTTCTTTCAGGGCTGCCCGGAGCATAATTATGTACTGGTTCATTAATTGGTAACGGATAATAAAAATCTCCAAAATTCATAACGACTTATTTAGTAAACAGAATGAGAGCAAAATTAATTAAAGACCATAACAATCAGCCATGATAAAATGGTACAAAATATGAAGTTAACAGAAGTATTTATTTGATTGCTTATGAAAAGAAAACCTTTCAAATCTTCAGTTTTAAAATTTGCAGTTTATAATGAAGAGCAAGAGAAAGTTAAGGTGCAGATAAAAGAAACCGGTGAAATTTATGAATACTACAAAGTTCCCCTTAATGAATACCTCAAATTAGTAGAAGCGAATTCTGTTGGTACCTATTATAACACTGTATTTAAAAAGAAATTTCCTGACTATAAAAAGCTTTCTTAAGAAGCGGCTGTTTCTTTTTCCATCATGAGATATGCTTTTATAAATCCATCAAGTTCGCCGTCCATTACAGGATTCACATTGCCAACTTCATAATCAGTTCTATGATCTTTAATCATTTTATAAGGATGAAAAACATAGCTGCGTATCTGGCTCCCCCACTCTATCTTTTTCTTGCCTGCATTAGTTGCATCAATAACTTCCTGGCGCTTGCGCATTTCTTCTTCATACAAGCGGCTCTTTAACATCGTCATTGCCTTTTCACGATTTTCACCTTGTGTGCGTGCCTGCTGGCATTCCACAATAATTCCTGAAGGCTTGTGAGTCAGGCGCACTGCGGTTTCTACTTTGTTTACATTTTGTCCGCCGCTGCCACCACTTCTAAAAAAAGCCCATTCCACATCAGCAGGATTTACTTTAATATCAATAGTGTCATCAATTAACGGGTAAACATAAACGCTGGCAAAGCTTGTATGCCTTCTTGCATTACTATCGAATGGAGAAATACGTACAAGGCGATGCACACCGCTTTCTGCTTTTAAAAAACCGAAAGCAAAAGGACCGTCAAATTGAAGTGTAGCACTTTTAATACCTGCGCCTTCTCCGGCCTGGTAGTCAAGCTCAGTCACGCTCCATCCCTGTTTTTCACCATACATGCGATACATGCGCAACAGCATCTCAGCCCAGTCCTGGCTTTCCGTTCCGCCTGCACCGCTGTTTATTTGCAGCACTGCCGGCATCTCGTCTTCAGGCTGGTTAAGCGTGCTTTTAAACTCAGCATCGTCAATTGCCTGCAGCGCTTTATCGTAAGCTTCCTTTACTTCGGCTTCAGAAGCTTCACCTTCTTTCCAAAAGTCAAAGAACACGGCAAAATCATCTACCAATGATTCTACATTGTGATACATGTTCACCCAATACTCATTAACTTTTGTTTCTTTTAAAATGGAAGTCGCCCTTTTGTTATCGTCCCAAAAGCCGGCAGAAAGCGAAAGTTGCTTATCATTATTTATTTTAGATTGGCGGTTTTCAACGTCAAAGAAACCTCCTCAAAACCACCACACGGTCTCTCATATCTTTTAATTGTTCCTGTGTCATAGATTGCGAAGATAAGAAATTGTGCCGTTTACAGTTGTAGTTAGCAAAGTAGTAAAATTTGAGCGTTAAATGTTGGATATTGAGTATTGAATATTTGCTTATTGCTAAATTAGATTTAGGCTGTGAACTTTAGTAATTTTCATCCAACATTTTTCAGGCAATTCCAAAGAAAGCCGGTATTACTAATCCGGATCAACAATTGTTTTGCTATACTTCAAAGTATCTATGTCTTCAAAAATGTTTAATTTTAAAAAAATGAAATGCAATGGTAACAGAGCTTAAGAAAGTGATATCAGCAATTGAAAAACTTAAAGATGACGAGCAAAGGCAAATTGCAAAAATGATTAGTGATGAAATAAATTGGGATTTTACTTTACAGGACAGCCAGGAAAAATTATCGAACTTAGCAAACGAGGCACTTACTGAATACAGG
>CAXSDW010000085.1:8957-14210 GCA_964236235.1 uncultured Chitinophagaceae bacterium | reverse complement strand
AATGCCTCCTGTGGCACTTCTACATTACCAATCTGCTTCATTCTCTTTTTACCTTCCTTTTGTTTTTCCAGAAGCTTGCGCTTGCGGCTTATATCGCCGCCATAGCATTTTGCAGTAACATCTTTTCTTATGGCGCTGATGTTTTCACGGGCAACAACTTTGGCTCCTATGGCGGCTTGTATGGCAATTTGAAATTGCTGACGTGGTACCAGCTCTTTTAATTTTTCACAAAGCTTGCGGCCAAATTCCTGTGAGCGACTTCGATGTATGAGTGCACTTAACGCGTCCACTTTATCACCATTCAATAAGATATCCATCTTCACAATATCACTTTCCCGCAATCCCATCGGATGATAATCAAACGAAGCATAACCTCGTGTTAAGCTTTTTAAGCGATCATAAAAATCAAAAACAATTTCAGTAAGCGGCATTTCAAAGCTAAGCTCAACCCTTGTTGGCGTGAGATATTGCTGATGCGTAAGCATTCCTCTTTTACCAATACAAAGCGTCATAATATTTCCGATGTAATCAGTAGTCGTAATAATCTGAGCTTTAATAAAAGGTTCTTCAATCGTCTCAATTCGGCTTGGGTCGGGCATTTGCGTCGGATTATTAACCATGATTTTTTCACCACGTGTGGTATAGGCAACAAAGCTTACGTTGGGCACTGTAGTAATCACTGTTTGGTTAAATTCTCTTTCTAATCTTTCCTGTATGATCTCCATGTGCAGCATACCTAAAAAGCCGCAACGAAAACCAAAGCCTAATGCCTGTGATGTTTCCAGCTCAAAAGTTAAGGAAGCATCATTCAATTGAAGCTTATCCATGCAATCTCTCAGCTCTTCAAAGGCATCTGTTTCTACAGGGAAAATTCCGGCAAAAACCATGGGTTTTACATCTTCAAAACCTTTGATAGATTCTAAACTTGGATTAACTGTTGTTGTAATAGTATCGCCAACTTTTACTTCTTTAGCATTTTTAATTCCGGTAATTATATAACCTACATCGCCTGCTCTTACCTCAGTTTTCGCTTCCATACCAAGCTTTAAAATGCCCACTTCATCTGCCCCGTATTCCAAACCAGTGTGGGAGAATTTGATTTTATCGCCCTTTTTCAAAGTGCCGTTAAACACACGATAATAAACGATTATTCCGCGGAAGGAATTGTAAACACTGTCAAAAATCAGCGCCTGCAAAGGAGCATTTATATCACCTGACGGTGCAGGGATTCTTTTAATGATAGCCGCTAAAATCTCTTCAATACCAATTCCGCTTTTACCGCTGGCTAATAGAATATCTTCTTTTTTGCACCCTATTAATTCTATTATCTGGTCAGTAACTTCAGGTATCATGGCGCCATCCATATCAATCTTATTTATCACGGGAATGATCTCAAGATTATTATCAATAGCAAGATATAAATTTGAAATGGTTTGCGCCTGTATTCCCTGCGATGCATCTACTAAAAGCAATGCGCCTTCACATGCTGCAAGCGCCCTGCTCACTTCGTAACTAAAGTCAACATGGCCGGGAGTATCTATGAGGTTTAGTACATAATCTTCACCGTTAAGCTTATAATTTATTTGTATTGCATGACTTTTAATAGTAATTCCTTTTTCTCTTTCCAGGTCCATATTATCAAGAACCTGTGCCTGCATATCCCGGTCATTTATAGTGTGGGTGAATTCCAGCAAACGGTCTGCCAGCGTGCTTTTGCCATGATCAATGTGAGCGATGATGCAGAAATTCCTGATGTTTTTCATAATTGATTTGCGAAGATAAGAAAAAGCATCAAGCCTTGGTTTATTGCTTAGTTTTGATTAAGTGTTAAATTATATTCATTGAAAGATTTATAACCATCAAACTTTAAATGATTGCGTTTTATTAAAAATAATAAGGTGTACATAAATGAAAAAATTCTTAATAGAAATACTTACAGAGCCAACATCACAAAAGCCATTGTTATTCGACGAAACAAAAAATATACTACATACTGATGATTACCAAAATATCTACACAATTTCAGGAGAAGTGCCTGTGCTTTTATTCAAAGACCCGGCATTTGCAAAATCAGATTTACACGAAAATTTAAACACAAGTTTTAATTATCCGGAACATTACCAAAAAGATGCTGAAGTATATAATTACTTTAAAGAAGAAGAAAATATTGTTACAAAGAATGAGATTCGCCGGTTACATGAAACCATTATAAATGCTGTGCCGCAAAAAGCCTTGCTGATTTTAGATGTTGGATGTGGAAATGCATGGTTGGCAAAGCATTTCTTAAGAAAGAACAAAAAAGTGATTTCGATGGATATTTCAATTGTAAATCCTGTAAAAGCTTTAAAAGAAAATCCGGATGAAAACCATGCTGCGCTTGTGGCTGACGTTTTTCATTTGCCAATAAAAAATAATACAATTGATTGTATTGTAGCTGCCGAAATTATGGAGCATGTACATGACCCGGCTTTATTTATCGATAATCTTGTTGAAAAATTAAAGCCAGGTGGAAAATTAATTATTACTACACCTTACAATGAAAAAATCGAATATTACTTATGTGTTCATTGTAATTTGCCAACTCCCAAAAATGCACATCTGCATTCTTTTAATAAACAAAATATAAAAGCCATCATTTCAAACAAAGCTATAAAGTGGCGTGCGAAAAGTTTTGCGAATAAATACTTAATCAGAAGCCGTTTAAATCTTCTATTAAGTTTTCTGCCTTACAATTTTTGGAAATTTATTGACACATCCGCCAATGTAATCTTCCCTTCACCAACAAGGTTTATCATAGAAATTATTAAAAAGTAATTTCGTAAGCATGAGTGCAAGTGCAGGTTACAAGACAATCTTAATCGAAAAAAGCTTTTGGCTTTTTACCGGAAGAGCAATGCCTGTTGTTGTTTTATTCTTCATTACAATATTGTATTCACGCCAACTGAGTTACGAAGATTATGGAAAATTTCAATCTGTGTGGATGTACACAAATTTATTAAATGTAATTATCAGCTTTGGTGTTACGTCCATGCTTTTCTCTTCTAATCTATTATCACTGACTGCATTTATAAAAAGACATTTTATAAAAATCATAAGTTCTTATGGATTGTTGTTGACGCTGACAATATTTATATTTTCTTTATTCGGAAAAAATTTCACTACAACTACAAAAGGCTTACTTATTTTTTTTGTTCTTATACAAAGTATAAGCGCTGTTTTAGAAACAATGCTTATAAAAAGTAATAAAGAAAAGATAGTAATGCTCATCAATTTTTTCTACTCACTTCTATTCTTCGGATGGCATTATTACATTTTATTACGTGCATTTAATTTAAATAATCTTATCAGCGGAATAACTATAATAAGTATAGCCAAATTGATAATTATGTTTTTTTTCAGGCAAAAACAAGATGGAGTAATTGAATTAACAGATGATAAAGTTTATTTTAAACATTGGATATACCTCGGCCTTAATGATGTAACCGGCGTGGTTTCCAGGTGGATTGACAAGCTCCTGCTAATTTACCTGCTCACCGCAGCTGACTTCGCTTTGTTCTTTAATGGCTCATTTGAAATTCCATTGTTTGGCCTGCTTATAAGTGTTGTTGGAAGCGTAATGCTTATTGAAATGTCAAACAATACTTCAACAAAAGAAAAGGTAATGCAGTTATTTAAAGAAAGCTTTAATTTGTTATCTTCAATTGTTTTTCCGCTTTTTTTATTTCTATTATTTTTTCGTACAGAACTATTTGCTATTATTTTTAAGCATAAATATGATGCGTCCATTCCCATCTTTTTGATAAGCATTTTTATATTGCCATTAAGAATAAATAATTATAGCAGCATTCTTCAATATTATCAACAGGGAAATAAAATTATGCATGGCTCCCTGCTTGATATTTGCCTTGCCCTGTTATTAATGGTTTTGCTGTACCCTTTACTTGGTACAAGAGGTGTGGCGTTGGCAATAGTGATAGCAACTTACTGCCAGGTATGGTATTATTTATGGCAATCAGCAAAAGTATTGCATACAAATATTTTATCTTTGATCCCTGTAAAAGCATTGACACTATCATTTACCGTGATGCTTTTATTATACGCCTGTTTATATTACACTCTTTATAAATTTACTATTGAAGCAAGATTAATAACAGGTATGATTGTTACTACAATTGTGGTTTTAGTTAGTCTGTATTTCTATTTTACAAAAAAAACTTTGAACGTTAATGGCCTTACTAAATAAGTTTAATACAAAAGCTAAAGCGGAAATAAATACCGGGTTTGGCATAAACTCTTCAGATTATGGAGGCAGGTTTTTAAATAAGAACGGTGAGCCAAATATCGAAAAAAAAGGTGTTGGTTATTTTGAAAAAATAAGCTTGTATCATACTTTATTACATTTGCCGGCATGGAAATTTATTTCGATCATATTCATTTTTTTCATCAGCGCCAATTTGTTATTTGCGTGTGTATATTATTTTATCGGAGTAGATCATTTAAATGGAATTATTTATCATTCTGCATCGGATAAATTTTTAGAAGCATTTTTTTTTAGCTGCCAAACATTCACTACTGTAGGTTATGGAAGAATAAATCCTGTAGGCTTTACAACCAGCGCTGTTGCATCATTTGAAGCTTTAATTGGTTTATTAAGTTTTGCAGTGGTCACAGGTTTGTTATACGGAAGATTTGCCAAGCCCAAAGCTTATTTAAAGTTTAGTGAGAACGCATTACTTGCTCCTTACCGGGATATCACAGCTATTATGTTCAGAGTTGCTCCATTTAAAAATGCCGTTTTGATTGATGCTGAAGTAAAAGTTTCTATAGGTATTACCGGTGAAGAAAATGGGAAAAAAGTAAATAAGTTTTTTGCATTACCGCTGGAATTCAGTAATGTAAATGCTTTAACGCTTAGCTGGACGATCGTGCATCCAATAACTGAAACCAGTCCTTTGTATGGTTTCACAAAAGATGATTACAAAAATACCTATGGAGAAATATTGGTTTATTTAAAAGCATTTGATGATATGTTTTCCAATACTGTAGTAGCCAGAACATCTTATACATTTGCTGAAATAGTTATTGGGGCAAAGTTTGTCCCTATGTTCATTCCTGCTGAACAAAGTAACAGAACCATCTTACAATTAGATAAATTAAACTCGTATACTGATGAAGATATTAGCTTTGCATTTCCGGCAAATAAAATTTAGTTTACCTGTCTTATTTCAGCGCTTTTATTATAGCAATAAATTC
>CAXSDW010000085.1:0-8857 GCA_964236235.1 uncultured Chitinophagaceae bacterium | reverse complement strand
CATTTATTTTCTCTGCAAGCATTTGATGGTTCTCATTAAAGTATTCTCGTCTTTCACTATGACCGATAATTACATAATCTGTGCCCACCGATTTCAACATTTCTGCACTTACTTCTCCTGTGTATGCTCCTGCCTTTTGAAAATGAGCATTTTGAGCAGCAATAAAATAATTCCGTTGATCACTTATTAATTTCTTTACAGCTTGCAGGTAAGGAAATGGCACGCCAAACACAACCAGTTGGTCATTTTTTAAATCTCCTTGTTTTTCCAATAAAGAATTTATGAGATGCTCAGCCTGCTGCAGGGTTAAATTCATTTTCCAATTGGCCGCAGCAATTTGTTTACGCATGTTTTGTTTTTTGTGAATAGTAAATATCTGATAATATTTTTATTTCTTCATTGGTGATCTGTCTACCTTTTAATCTTTTCCAGTTATCAATATCTCTTAAGGCATTTTCTAAAATATATTGCTGTTCTTGCCATGTAAAATCTGGGATATATTTTGAAGGAAACCGCTCTGCAAAAATATTACAACATACGCCGACAACAGTACCCGTGTTAAAGGAAGTATTAATAGCGCTCCTGCTGTAATCCCCCATAAGCAAGCCGCATTTTGTACCAACCGGAAGGTATTCTTTTTTTGCATCAGCCCAGGCCTTCACTATGCCTGCAGTATTTTTAAGGTTTGAGTTTGAAGTTCCTGCGCCAAGATTGCACCATTCTGCTATCACAGAATCACCGAGGTAACCATCATGTGCTTTGTTACTATAACCAAATAAAACGGAATTTTTTATTTCACCGCCAACAGTGCAATATGGGCCTACAGTTGTTGCTCCATATGCTTTTGTTCCCATTTTTAATATGCTGCTATCACACATGGCAAACGGGCCACGAATTAAACAGCCTTCCATTACGAGTGCATTTTTACCAATAAAAATTGGGCCTTCCTGAGCATTTAATATACAGTGCTCAATTACACTTCCTTCTTCTATAAAAATCTTTTCAGGAGAAATTACTTTATTGGTTGCAGATAAATTTTGTGATATTTTATCCTTACATATTAAATCGAAGTCATCACGTAACGCCTTGTCATTATACTGGAATATATTCCAGGGATATTCTAATGAACATGCATCACTATTTTCTTTACCAGATAATAAATCATCAACATATTTTTTAGACGGAACCAAATTAGCCGGACAAACAAGTGTATCATTCTGCTGATAGTGGGTTACACCAAGCTCCGAAAAAGTATCAATCTTTTCATTCAATATCTTTTCCCATTTTTCTCTTATGGTTAAAATACCAATACGAATATCTGCCGCAGAGCGTGTAACCGTAAAAGGATATAAACTTTCTTTGCCAGTAACATCATCTAAAACAATCTTCATATAATAAAACTACAAAGCAAAATGTATATAATTTATAGAAGGAGAAAATAGGCTGCAAAAAAAATCCCCCGAATAGACGGAGGATTGGTTAAAAAATTTTTAGCGTTATTTATCACGCTTTTCATAGCGCTTATTAAATTTATCAATACGCCCTGCAGTATCTACCATTACGTTTTTACCGGTGTAAAAAGGATGAGAAGTATTAGAAATTTCAAGCTTAACAACAGGATATTCATTACCATCATCAAACTTTATTGTTTCTCTTGAGGCGGCAGTGGAACGGCTTAAAAAAGTAGTGCCGTTACTCATATCTTTAAATACTACAAAGCGATAATTTTTAGGATGCAAATCTTTTTTCATTGTTTATAATTTTTATACATGGATTTTGCCATGAATTTTAATGCGCAAAAGTAATACAATTAAACTTAGTTCCAAACCAAATAAATAACCAGTGAATATTCTTTTAGTGGCTTTATAGTATTGTAGATAAAAGACTACCGTAGGTTATAATTACCAAATTATTTAGTGTTTGCGGGTATTTTTACGGTAAAAACTAAATTATATCGTAAAATTACTGTACCTTTTACCTTCTAAGCTCCATTATATTTTTGTATAGGCAAGATCGACAGGCACTCCTTAATAAGAGAAGCTATTCTATTCCTGCAACGCTTGGAAGGGAGCGTGACAAGTAAGCCACCCGTAACGGTGGCTTTTTAGAAGGGAGCGTGACAAGTAGCCACCGGTAACGGTGGCTTTTTAGAAAGATCCTTTTTGTCAATGAATGCTTGTCAATGGATTAGTAACAACTATTTTAAAACCGTAACACTACTTAATTCTTCATATTTATATATTGCAGCGCCAGCCCAAGATCCCACGTTTTTGATTCCTGTATTATGGCTTGCAATTCATCTATTTTCTTGGCTGAAATTCTTATAATATCGTCCATTATTGCAGCCTGCACTTTATGGCCGCTATCTTTTATAAGCTTCACTATCTTTTTAGCATCTTCCTGTTTTATTCCATTTTTTACCGGTATTTCCTTCTTCACAACTTTGCCGCTTTGGTGAGGCTCTTTAGTAAGATCATAAACTTCAGCAGCCAATCCATGCTTGAGGCTTCTGCTTATAAGCACATCAATTACCTGGTTTAATTTCATTTCACTTTCAGCTTCTAAAGTGAGCTTATATTCTTTTTTATCAAGATCAATAACTACATGTGAACCTTTAAAATCATACCTGTTACTGATTTCCTTTTCTACAGTATTTACGGCATTGTCCAACGTCTGCAAATCAACTTTGCTGGCTAAATCAAATGATGGCATAAATATTTATTTAAGTAAGTACAAATATAAAAATCTATTCAACTTTTTTTCAGCATTAAACAATATTATTATTTTAATACAGAAAATTATTGAAACATTTTCCTGCTCCTGATAAAAAATATCATCAGGCTGCCCATAATAATAAATACAACAGATATGATCTCAGCTTGTGTTGGATGCATCCCGAAAATATTATAAGTAGTGTTTACTCTTATCAGCTCAATAAAAAAACGTTCAATGCCGGTGAGAATAATATATATGGAAAATAATATTACAGGAGTAGTTATTTTTTTTCTTATTGCCCATAAAAACAAGAAGAGAAAAAAGCACATTATTGTTTCGTACATAGGAGTGGGAAACACAGGCTGAGGCAAGGCCCTGCAATACCTGCCTTCGCATCCAGGCAATAATATACCATCTTCGTTTACATTATGCGGATAAGTATAAGCGAACATCCAGGCCGGTAAAAAAGATGGACCTTTGAAGCTTTTATGGGGAACCTCGTCAAGCGTTTTTGAATAACGATCACTTACAGAAGAGATAGTAGAATCAGGATTGATAACCCTGCCTTCCATAAAGTACAAATCATTAGCAACTAACTTTTTTTTAAAATCCTCTGGCGCAGCCAGTATTACATGCCCGGGCTTGTCACTTATATATGCGCTGTTATAAATTCCCCAGTCACCATCGCCGGAAACCTGGCAACCAATACGGCCTACAGCATATGCTATCATTAAGGCAGGCGCCGCAGCATCCACTAAATACTGTAATTTAATTCCTTTTTTTACTCCGTACCAGCATACTGCAATGGCAGCGCAAATTAAACCTCCGTAAAATGTAAGTCCGCTTGGGGAGAGCATATTGCCCAATGGATTCTTTATAAATCTGTCCCAGTTTTCAAAATTATCAAAAAGCTTTGCTCCTAAAATTCCGAAGATCAAAGCAAATATTACAATATCTCCCACCCTGTCATGCGGCCATATCCTAATAACTCTTTTCTCGGGTACTGCAAGTTTTTGTTTGTTTTTTTCCTGGTATTTTAAGAATATAAGAAGACCTGCAAGTATTAGCCCGCCTGCCCAATTTCCATTTGATGAAAAAATATAATCCTGCAGATCAATAGCAGAAGATCTTGTAGCAATGAAAGCGCCCACGAGTTTGTAGCCAAATATAAAACCAATAACACCACTTATTAAAAGCTCAAAAAAAGAAGCCGGTTTTCCTACAGTGATAATCTCTTCCCGGGGCAACAACAAACCTTCTTTTTCTTTTCTTTTTAATTCCTTAGTAAGAAAAAAAGCTGCACAAATAAAGGAAAGTGCTATAAAGATGCCGAAAGTATAAAATATCTTAAGTGCATTTATCTCTACACCAAACCAATCCCGGATTGCATAGTATAAATTGGGATACATAATCGCTTTTTAATAATAAGAACAACAATAATAAATAAAAAAAATCCTTCAAAAGAGAAGGATTTATAAATGATCTAAATCATCAATTAACAGTATTCTTCAAAAGCCTGTATAAGATTATTAGCAATCATTTGTGCAGAGCGACCTTCAATATTGTGCCTCTCTATAAAATGAACTACCTCACCATTTTTAAACAATGCAATAGATGGAGACGATGGCGGATAAGGTAACAAGTGCTCACGAATACTTTTAACAGCCTCCACATCAAAACCTGCAAAGCTTGTTGTTAACTTATCCGGCTTTTTTTCAGTTGCACGTACTGCCATTACTACGCCTGGCCTGGCAGTGCCTGCTGAGCAACCACAAACTGAATTAATCATAACCAGCGCAGTTCCTTGGGAGCTTATTATTTCTTCAACATCCTGTTTACTTAATAATTCTGTAAAACCATTTTCGGTTAATTCCTCCTTCATAGGAATTACTATTTCTTCTGGATACATATTTTTTTATTTAGAAAGCAAATTTACTATACAATTCACTTAAAACAATCCGACTTAAAGGTATTGGAAAATATGGCAGACAAAAATACGGTTTAAGTCAGGCTGGCAGCGGTTTTCGCTTATTGTGACATTATAAATATGATGGTATTGAATTTGACATTTGACGAGAAATTAAAAACACTAAAACATAAATCATATGACACTCTTAAAAGTAAATCAACCGAACACCAGGTACATAAACGGATGGATGAATGATTTGTTTAACGAACTACCTGCTACATTTGGTACGTTTGCAAACGACTCAGTATCGCCTAAGGTAAATATCATTGAAAAGAATGATGCTTATACTTTAGAATTATTAGCGCCCGGAAGAATCAAAGAAGATTTTAAAACTAACATTGAAAAAAATCTTCTTACTATTTCTTATCAAAAGAAAGATCAGCAGAAAGATGAAAATGAGAAATATATAAGAAACGAATTTGATTTTCCTTCTTTCAAAAGATCATTTACTTTGGATGATAAAATTGACGCTGATAATATTAAAGCTAAATACGAAAATGGATTACTTGTTTTTCATTTGCCTAAAAAAGCAGAAGTGAAACCAGCCACCAAAGAAATTGTAGTTGAGTAATACTGTATACCGTTTAAAAAAGCTGTCTCATCAATAGACAGCTTTTTTTTTATTTATAGCCTAATATCTTCAGCATACTTTGCGCTGTTTGTTCTTTGGCATAAACCCAGTCTGTAAGGTTTCCGTTTTTATCATGCTCTACAATAATGTGTTTGGGAGATGGAATTAAGCAATGTTTAATTCCGCCATAACCGCTAATCTGATCCTGGTAAGCGCCTGTATGAAAAAAGCCAACATACAGCGGTTCACCATTATTTACTTTTGGCAAAAATACTTCATTGATGTGCTCTTCGGAATCGTAATAATCATGACTGTCGCAGGTAATTCCGCCTAAGGTAACCCGTTGATATTCTTCATTCCATTTATTAATAGGCAGCAACAAAAACTTTTCGCCAATTCCCCAGGTATCAGGCAAAGTGGTTATAAAAGATGAATCAATCATGTACCAGGTTTCTCGGTCGTTCTGCATTTTTTCACCGATAACGCTGAAAATATGCGCCATGCTTTCGCCGACTGTATAACTGCCGAATTCAGTAAAGATATTTGGCATCGGTACTTTGCTTCTCTTACACCCAACTTTTATATTTCTTACAATTTCATTTATCATAAACTGGTAATCGTACTCAAAACCCAGAGAATGTTTTATAGGGAAACCACCGCCAATATTTATAGAATCAAGCTCGGGACAAATCTTTCTTAACTGGCAATACAGGTTAATTATTTTATTTAATTCACTCCAATAATATATGTCATCTTTAATGCCTTTATTTAAAAAAATATGAAGCATTTTTAATTGAAACCTATGTTCATTTCCTTCAATTTCATCCACATAAAATTCCAGTATATCTCTTGCCCTGATACCTAAACGTGATGTGTAAAAAGGAAACGTAGGCTCTTCTTCTGCTGCCACTCTTATGCCCATATTAAATGGAACTCTCACCGATTTACGATAAGCTTTTAACTCTTCTTTATTATCAAGAACAGGTATCACATTTTTGAAGCCTGTATTTAAAAGCCTTGCTATACGTGAAGTGTAGGACTTTTGCTTAAAGCCATTACAAATTATAAATATTTCTTTATCAATTTTTTTATGTTGATATAAATTATCAATGATCTCAAGATCATAAGCGTAGGAAGTTTCCAGGTGTATATTCTGTTTCAGCGCTTCTTCTACAATGAATGAGAACTGAGAACTTTTGGTACAGTAAGAATAATAATATTCGCCTTCATACTTATGTTTTTTAAAGGCATTTGCAAACATCTTTTTTGCTTTAGCTATCTGCATACCAATTTTAGGTAAATATGTTAATTTAAGCGGAGTACCATATTTATCAATAAGACTTTTTATATCAACACCGTTATACTGCAGGTAATCGTCTTTTAAATTGAAATCTTCCTGTGGAAAATGAAAGGTTTGATTAACAAGATCGCTGTAAGAATTATTCATTAATTATCGGGGGTTCTAAATAAATTTTACAAATGTACTGAATGAGACATATACACATAAAAAAACCGTCCTGTAAAACAAGAACGGCTAAATGAAATAATATGTTATCTATTTAACTGATTCAACTAATTTCTTAAAAGCTTCGGGTTCGTTCATTGCAAGATCAGCCAATACTTTACGGTTAAGATCAATATTTTTTCCGGTCAATTTGTTTATGAACTGGCTGTACGTAATTCCTTCTGCTCTTACAGCTGCATTGATACGGGCAATCCATAAAGTTCTGTATTCACGCTTTTTTAATTTACGGCCTACATAACTATAGGTCATACCTTTTTCCATTACGTTTTTGGCAACCGTGTAAACGTTTTTACGCTTACCATAATATCCTTTTGCTGCCTTTAAAATCCGCTTTCTTCTTGCCCTTGATGCAACTGCATTTACTGAACGTGGCATATAATTATTTTAGAGTTTTAATTTAGAATTCCCAATTTACAATTTACAATTTCCGGTTTGTGATACAAAGGTTTTCTCTTCTCCCCTTCGGGCCCGGGGGCTTTACTTTAACCTTAATAAACGCATTACAAAATCCCTGTTAGCCGGAGAAACAATTCCGCCTTTTCTTAAATTACGTTTGCGCTTTGTTGATTTTTTGGTTAAGATGTGACGCTTATATGCATTTTGAAAAGTAATCTTACCTGTACCTGTAACCTTAAAGCGCTTCTTTGCGCTGGAGTTGGTTTTAACCTTTGGCATTATACACTATTTGATTTTACACCCTGCTGGCGTTCTGCACTGGCAGAAACTTGTTGAGCCTTGTGGACAATATGTTTTTAGATGTTTTAACATCAGCATACATAAATGCTTAACGGGCTGCAAAAGTAAGGAATTCTATCAATAATAGGTGAGAAAATAAACTCAGAAATTCTCTTCCTTTTTTCTATCAGTGCTGGGAAAAAGTTTTTCGAGCCAGTGCATAGAATCCGATACAGGGCCTTCCATTTTATTGGTTCTGTCATCAATGGTATTATCGTTCCATACATCGCCCAACTGTAAGTCTGGCGGCAGATACAACAGGATATTATTTCGCTGGTCGAGAAGAAATTGGCTCACTGCAGTATCTGATTTTTTGTCTGTAATATTTTCTCTTATAACAGATACAGCCGCATGAGCAACCTGTTCCATTTTTTCCGAAGCATACTCATTTGTGTTACCTGTATATGCAGCAACATGTGCAATTGTATCATCCTTCTCCTTATCAAATATGGAAGGCACTAAATTAGTAAGTGACCCACTTATAATAGCTGCGTTCCCGTTTTTATCGCCGCTAAACTTATATAAACCGAAAAGAACAGCCGGTATAGCAGCCTGCCATAATTGATTTTGCGCAGTTACGTTTTCAGTCTTTTTTACTTCCTGGGTATTAGGATCTATCTTTTGCAATTCAGGTATTCCCAGTCGTTTTTGTATTTCTTCAACTATATTAACAGCCATATTTAATGATTGAAATTGTAAACAATTTATTTTTTCTTTTGACTTTTGGGAGCAAAAATCGCAAACATTCTTTTGCCTTCCAACTTTGGCATGCTTTCTAATGTTCCGGCTTCTACTAATCTTTCAGCAAATTTCAGGAGTAACAATTCTCCCCTTTCTTTAAACATTATTGCACGTCCTTTAAACTGAACGTATGCTTTTACTTTGTTTCCATCTTTTAAAAAGTTCTCAGCATGTTTTGATTTAAAATCGAAATCATGATCATCGGTATTTGGCGTAAAGCGAATTTCTTTTACTTCAGAAACTTTGCTTTTGGCCTTCATTTCCTTTTCTTTCTTCTTCTTCTCGTACAAAAATTTGTTGTAATCAATGATCTTACAAACAGGAGGATCGGCCTGCGGGGAAATTTCAACCAGGTCAAGACCTTGTTCCTGCGCCATTCTTTGTGCGGCCTGGGTATCATAAACGCCAACTTCTACATTTTCGCCTACAAGCCTTACCTGCGGCACTCTTATCATAAAGTTGGTCTTGTGTTCCTGTTGTTGTTCTTTTTTAAAACGTGGATTAAATGCACCTCTTGGTGCTCTTGGTGGAAATGCCATTAATTGATTTTAGTTAAGAATAAATATTATTTTGTTATAAGAAATTTTATCATTGTAACTGT
>CAXSDW010000084.1:0-14319 GCA_964236235.1 uncultured Chitinophagaceae bacterium | reverse complement strand
AATTCTTTCAGCCACTCCACTGCCTCACTCTTTCTCTCAAGATCATTATCTGCCACCTGGTGCAATAATAATTTAGCGGCTTTATCGTCACTTTTATATTTCCAAGCAAAGTGGTCGCTTTATAAATTATCAGCATTTCATACAAAGAGAATGACTTTAGTCATGGTAAAGTATTCCAAAGACTTATCGTAATTTTCTATCCAGAGGGAAACAATACAGGTAATTTTATTTTTTCAATTTACCTGTTTTTATGAAATTTTTGGTTACTATAATATATTCTAAAACCTTACTGCTACTATATTTATAAGCCTAAATCTTTTTACTTATTGTATTCCTTTTTTTAAAACCCTTTATACAAATACCTCCAATCAAAAATAATATAAGTCCTGCAACAATTATTTTTTTCCAATCTTTATTATTGCTTTTAAGTACACCAACTTTTCCTGTTAAAATAGAACCAGCCCAGAAGTAAGGCAATTTTTTTTCATTGGAAGAACTGGTATTTATGAACTCGAGCTTTGCTTTTTGTAAAGCAATATCTGTAGGTAAACCTTGTGATAAATATTTATAAAAAAGCTCGGTGATTTGATAAGTTGATTCATTTTCCACCGACCATAAATTACTTATGGCTGCCGGAATACCTAACGCAGCAAAGGATCTGTTAAAACTAAAAATTCCTTCGCCCTGGTAAAGCTTTCCATTAGCGGTTTCACAGGCAGATAATATAACCAGTTGTGTAACCGGCTTGCGGTCGGGGATAAGGTCTGATAGGTACAATGCTGAATCTGCAAAATAAATTACAGGATCATTATTAGTGCTGCTGTCTGCGGCATGTGTATATAACTGGATGATACTATAGTCGGGGAAGTGCTGTAAAAAATTATCCTTTGTAGCTTTTTCAAAAATATAGTTTGTTGTGTGGCCAAAATAATCATTTATATTTCTCAAAGAGTTGTCACTTCCGGACAGCGCTGCTAATTTATAGTTCTTATATATAACCGGCGCTATTCCCAAAACACGGGTACTGGTATTGGTATTAGCTGCAAACTGGTTGGTTAAATACTTAACAGAATATGCATAGCTTGTAGCATAATGATTTACAAAATAATCAGGCTGTTGTTTATTCTCGTTCATCATAAGTGCTTCAAACGGGTAACTTACTCCGTCAGGCGAAATGATTATACTTCCATAAGATGGCGCTTTATTTTGGAATAATAAACTGTACAGATGATGTGCTGTTTTTATAAAGCCGGTAAAATTTGCATTAAGCAAATCCCGGTTAGCGATAAGCGAATTGAATGACCTGGTTAAGCTGTCGTATAACGCTTTATTAATTTTTGCGAAAGATTGGTTGTTAGGTGCAATCGTTAAAACATACACAGCACTATCTCCTGAAAATATTTCCAGCAGCGTTTTTGAATTATCCAATACGTTTTTTCTTAATTGCCGAACCGTAATAAAATTTGTATCCAGATAATTGTGATAAAAAGCGGGATTCTTATTTCTAATGTTACTATTTAATATATTAAGTTCCTGGGTACTGGTATATAGTTTTTTTTGAAGCGTTAAGTACTCTGCAGAAGAAGCCGGGAACGCCGCCAGATTTCTTTCCAGTTCAACAACTGCTTTTTTAAGGTTAGCTTGTTTTGAAATATCTGAATCTGTCATCCATCGTTGTTCATTTATTTGATCATTTAATAAGACAGCACGGCTTTTTTCAAAAAAATAAAATGCATCTTCTATATTATTATTTGCATAGCATGCTTCAATGGCATGTTCATATAAATTGCGTGCAGTGGTTCTCCATACAAGGTTTGAGGCGAGCTGCAATTGCTGCTCGGTTTTAATTTTGGCTAAAAACAGATCACCTTTTTTATAAATATTCAACGCTTTTTTAAGAAAGCTGTCAGTCTTTGTATAATAATATTGTTGTACGTAAGCATCTGCTTTATCGGTGGTAAGGTCTGATAAATTTTGTAACAGGTTAAAGCCCGGAAATTGAAATGAACTCTTCAACATTGTGGTCTCATTCATCCCCTGCTGAACTGTATTGTATGCCTGCTGAAAAAAATATTGCGCTTTATCATACATTCCTTTTAAAACATAAATATTTGCTATTTGCTCAAGAAGTAATAACGAATCTGTAGCATCAGCATAATTTAATGCTTTGTCACAATATCTTAATCCTTTATCCGGCTGGTTGTAAATTTCTGCATGCAACATCCCTATTTTTCCTAAATTTTGAGCACAACCATTTTTATAAGCTATCTGGAAAAAAGTATTATATGCTTTTTCAAAATAGTAAAGCGCTTTACTATAATTTTTTCTATCCCTGTTAATATCGCCAAGAAAACCATAAATTCCACCCAGGTACTTCTTATTTTTTGTCCGTTCAAATTCTGTTTTTTGTTTGTTTAAGAGTTGTTCGGCACTTAATGTATCATTAGAAAAAAATAGCGCATTCAATATGTGTGTAGAAAAAAAAATGATGTTTGTGAGGCTGTCTTTATTATGATAATATTTTTGAATAATATCTATTCCAAGCCTGGCATTACCTATACAGGAACTATATTCTCCTTTATTGAATAAAAAATCTGTTTTATCCCGGAGCACATAAATACTTTTCTCAAATCCTGTATTCCCTTTCAATGAGTAAGCAATGCAACTATCTATCGCCTCATATTTTTTTTCAAAGTTATTTATCACTCCATAATAATATTGAAGATTGTAATAGCAATCCATCAATATCTTGTATGCAGCATGACTTTGCAAACAGGACTTTGCAATTACAATTGATGTGGCAGTGTAATTTACTGCCTTTAAAAAATCGGATTGCTTAAAGTATAGCACCCCAATTTTTTGTACCAAAAATATAAAAGCAGAGTCATAATAGAATCCACATTCCTTCATTTGCTGCTGCAAAATCAGTAACTGGTTTAATTTGCTTTTATCATTTATGCGGGGCGAATTATAAACAGATAAGATCTCCGATTTAAAAAATGCCCTTTTAGGGCATTGACCTAATGCAGTGAAAGCGAATAGTATTAAGATACCACTCAAAAATAATCTTCTGCACCATCCGGATCGGGTGTTTTTTTTCATAGTAATGTAAGAGGATAAATAGTTTATTTAAATACAAAACTCATTTATATCTCTAACATTTACCTATTTATTTCACCCCGCAAAACTTTTATGTTTGTTACATAAAATTGTTAAAGCCCGGAGCCCTCGAAGGCGGCGGCGGCGGCGGCGGAGGAGGGACTCTTACTGCTTCTTTTTTTGCTACATCTAACCTGGCAAATTTGAAATTGTTTTTCATTGTGTAGTTTTTAAAATTATAATTAGGGGTTAAAATTTAAAATTCCTTCAACCATTCCACTGCCTCACTCTTTCCCTCAAGATCGTTATCTATAACCTGGTGCAATAATAATTTCGCTGCTTTTTTATCGCCAATTTTATTTCTCTTAAGCAAAGTGATCGCTTTGTAAAACTTGCCAAAATTACTTTCCAAAGAGGTGTCAGCTTCCAGCATAGTAAAATATCTTATTGCCTTGTCGTAATTTTTAAGGCGAAGGGAAACAATACCGGCATATTTTTTTAAATTACTATTTGCAGGATCATTTTTTGCAAGCGTTTCAAATATTGCCAAAGCCTTTGTGGGCTTATCAGAATTATATAGATCTATACCTGTTTGCAGGCTGTCCTGATCACCCATGGTAACGCTTAAAGTTTGGAAATTTTGATGTATGTAGTTATCGGCCAGTTGTTTTGTTGAAGTTTTATCGCTAAAGAAGAACCATGATAACAAACCAACTGCAGCAATCACGCTGGCAGCCGCCAGGTAGCGCCAAATATATTTAACCGGTTGCTTAATAGAAACAACTTTTTGTTGTTGATCTGCCTGCTGCTCATACATTTCCCTGAATCTTTGCTTCTTTTCCTGTTGCAGTTGTTGCTGTATAATTCCATTTACAGAAATATAAAAAGCTACTTCTTCAGCAAACGATGAATCTTCCAGAATCTTTTTTTCAAACTGATGTTTTTGGTCTTCGCTGCTTATGCCCTTAAAATAGCTTTCTATATATTCTATATTTTCCATTTCACTACTTTTTACTTTTTATATAATTGCCTTAGTTTATCCAGGCATCGCAGGCGGCTCGTTTTTACAACATCTGCAGACTTATATTCCATAGAAACCGCTATCTCCTTATCACTATATCCATCTGCAAACATGGCTAACAATTTTTTGCAATTTTCACCTATCTCATTCAAATTTGTTCTAAGCAGTTCCATATCATTTTTCTCAATCAATTGCTGAATAACTGTTTTTGCCGGATCAGAAATTATCGCTAACATATCTGAAATTGGTGCTGTTTGATGAATGCTGCTCTTATTGGTCGTTTTTTTTCTTATAAGGTCAACACATTTATTATTAAATATTCTGTATATATATGTTTTAAGAGAAGACCTGTTTTCAAAACGGGTGTTTACTATATTATCAATTGCCTGTAAGATTGTATCTGAATATGCATTGAAAGCTTCTTCTTCATCTAATGAATATTTATTCATCCCTTCTTTAATAAAATATACATGCCGGTTGAACAATTGTTCTTCTGCTTTTCTTTTTACCATCGCATTTTCCTTAAGGCTCCTGATCATTTCTTCATCGTCAGAAATTAAGGTGGCGTTGTTTGTCATGATATTTTAACTGTTGAAGAAAGATAATAAAATTATAATAACAGCGTATGTTTTGTTGCTCATTTTTATCTCTTTTAAAAAAAACGCCTTGTCTAATCTTTCTTATTAACTCTAATACTTCCTTTTTAAGACATCGAAACTATAGCTTCATGAGCATAGTTATTTAAGTGATAAAATAACTCGTTGCCGGGTTTAATGATTTATAGAAGAAAATGTAATGCTCCGCTTTTTTTACCTGTGCGTTTAAAAAATAAAAAAATTTTTTGTTTCTCCCTTCAAATATTCTGCGACAAATAAATCAAACCTAAAAAAACGGATTTACAAACAATCAACTTCAAATCAATTAAATCAAAAAAAATGAAAACTATTCTTTTCGCCTTCGCAGCAGGATGTATCCCCGCCCTGGCAGTAACAAACGGAGCAAATGCTCAAAGCTCAAATAACATAGCTGCCCTTGAAAAACCCGGTTATGTTTTTAAAATGAATAATGACTTTAGCAGTGAAAAAAACAATACTGTTAATCTTAATTCCATCAACGCCAGAGCAATTAAAGATTTTAATAAATCTTATAAAATGGCAAGCGATGCAAAGTGGTATAAAACACGGGATGGCTTTATAGCAGGATTTACTTTAGATGGTATTAACAACACCATTTATTATGCAAAAAACGGGCAATGGAAAGGCTCTTTAAAATGCTACTCAGAAGATAAATTAGCCGCCGAAGTAAGACATATTGTTAAACGTGAATATTACGATTATAAGATTACATGTGTAAAGGAAATAGAAACCATTAATACATATGGTACTCCAACTTACATAGTTAATTTAGAAGATGATAATAACATAAAAGTGGTAAGAGTTAATGATGGCAATATGGATGTGTACGAAGAATTCTCTAAGAAATAAAGCATAATACAACACCGCAATTAAGCCAACTAATTTTCTTTGGAACCCATGTTTACTACAGGATAGCCCGCCGAAAGTGTTTGTCATAAACACTTTCGGGCAAAGGGCACTGTCCAATTGAATCCCTTCTCCGTGCTTTTGAAATTGAATCTGCTACTCTTTTTATAGCGGTTTTACTCACAAAGCGGCTTTTAATTCTCCAATATTTTTTAACCTTTTTAATTAAATCTAATTGATAAAATCAAATACATATTATCATGAAAAAGTATTTTACATTCTCCCTAAGGTGGAGTATTCATAAGCTTTATCTCTTTTTACTAACCGCTGCATTGGGTTTAAATAATAACTCTGTTGCGCAAATTTCAAAATCAATATTATTTACACGCTTATCACAAAGTACAGTTGTGCAACAAGGAAATACTCAAAGCCTTACTGAGTACATCTTTACTTCAAATAATGCACCCGTATATACTTCCTTAAATGCTGTTGATGGCGGAAAAAATGTTCCTTCATGGCTTTCTGTTAACGGTAACCTTTTAAATGGGATTAGTTATACAGCAAACTCGGAGATCAGTTTCGTTTTTGATGCTACTAATCTTTCCGTTGGCAAATATTCTGCAGTAATAACTGCTTCCGCCCATGGTTATAAGAGTGCTGTGTTAACGCTTTATGTGAATGTAACGTCTGCAGATATAATTTCTTCAAACACAATTAAAATTAATTTCCAGGATTCATCAACGGTACCTGCTGACGGCTGGTTGAAGGATTATGGCCAGGCTTTTGGTTTACGCACTTCTGCCGGGCAGGGCTCAGGAAATACTTATGGCTGGTTAAAGCGTGCAGATAATACACCTCTTGATCTTACTAAAAACGGCAGTAAAAGAACTTCTCCTTCAGATGTATTAAAAGCCACATTAATTCATATGCAGGCAAATGATATAAGCAGTCCATCACTTACACATACTGAAGGAATATGGCAGTGCAAAGTGGCCAACGGCAATTATAAAGTAACGGTTTGCGTTGGTGATGGCAGCGCAATCAACAGCAGTCATTCAATAAATATAGAACAGGTAAATGCAATTGCTAATTTTGTTCCCAGCACAAGTAACAGGTTTAAAGAAGTTACCTCTGCAGTATCTGTTTCCGATGGATATTTAACCGTAGACGCCAAAGGCGGCGCTAACACCAAAATAAATTATATTATTATTGACCCTGATAAAAGCAGCCGGCCATCTGTATTAAGTGTAAATCCGGAAAACAATGCCCTTAATATAAATGAGAATTCTTCTGTTTCTACAAGTATTTTAAGGTTGCCAAACAGCGGAATTAATAATACCACGATAACTACTTCTAATGTATATCTTACCGAAGATGGAACCGGCTTATCAGTACCTTCAACTGTAAATGGTACGGGAGGCGGAGATGCGATAACATTAGTTCCGAACGCTTCATTAAAACTTAATACCACATACAGATTCACTATTACAGGCGGAGTAAAAGATTTAACTGATTCTTCATTTATACCTTACTCCTCCACATTTACAACAGGTTCAGTTTCTACAAAAGAAATCAATGATATTAAATTTGATAAAATAGCTTTGCCTAATACAGTTGGGCAACATTCAAGCCTCACTATGGGCCCTGATGGTAAATTGTATGCCTTAACTATTGATGGAATAATTCAGCGGTATGTAATAAACCCGGATGGCACTTTACAGAATCCGCAGCTAATATATACTTTGCAGGATGAGTATGGCACACGCCAGCCAAGACTTGCCATTGGTCTTACTTTTGATCCTTCTTCTACAGCTGGCAACCTGGTTGCATGGGTTACACACAGCACATTTGTATTTACAAACGGGCCAGACCTGGATGGTAAATTAAGCAGGCTTTCCGGCGCTAATCTTGGAAACATTCAGGACATTGTTGTAGACTTGCCACGGTCTAAAAAAGATCATCTTACTAATAGCATTGCATTTGGGCCAGACGGCGCATTATATTTTAGCCAGGCAAGCACTTCTGCTATGGGAAGAGCAGATAATACATGGGGCAACCGGGAAGAACACTTATTATCTGCTTCCTGTTTACGACTTGATATATCTAAAATAAATATTTTTCCTTTAGATGTAAAAACACATGAAAGTGGCGGCACATATAATCCTTATGCTGCCAATGCGCCATTAACTTTATATGCAACAGGAGTGAGAAATGCTTATGATTTATTATGGCACAGCAACGGTGAGCTTTACATGCCAACCAACGGATCTGCAGCTGGTGGAAATACACCAGCTTCTGTTGCAGGTACGCTGCGGCCGGATGGTTCACATTATAATGGCCCGGTTGTTCCTGCTTTAGCAAATGTGCAGGAAACGCAAAACGATTATCTCTTTAGAATTAAAAAGGGAGGATATTACGGACATCCAAATTCAACAAGAGGAGAGTATGTATTGAATGGTGGCAATCCTGCTTCACCTGAAGATATTGCAAGAGTTAGTACATATCCATCCGGTACACTGCCCGACGCAAATTACCGTGGTTATGCTTTCAATTTTCAGCAAAATAAATCTCCTGATGGCGTTATTGAATACAAGAGCAATACATTTAACGGCGCTTTAAAAGGAAAAATACTGGTGGTAAGATATAGTCAGAATAATGATATTATCACACTTACGCCAGGCGGCCCAAACAAAGATATTGTGAGTTCAATTGAAGGCGCTTCAATTGCAGGTTTTTCAGGATTTGATGATCCTCTTGATCTTACTGAAGATACTTCCAATGGAAACATATATGTTTCTGAATATGGTGATAATGGAAAAATAAGTTTGCTAAAACCTGATAATAATATCTCTGTGCAAAAGGCAGATAACTCTTTAACTCCTGTGGCTGATGCACATGTAAGGGCCGGAAATTTTGCAAATACTAATTACGGAAATGATACAGGGCTTGTTGTAAAAACTTCATCATCAAATGGATTTAGCCGCAAAACTTATATTAAATTTTCATTAAATGGCATTGCTAATGCAGGGAATTTAACTTCAGCGAAACTAAGAGTGTATGGACATAATACTGAAAGTTCTGCCCCTATAAATATTGCAGTATTTGGCGTGCTTAATGATTCATGGATAGAAAATGGAATTAACTGGAACAATGCGCCGGCTGCTTCTGCATCTGCTTTAAGCTCTGTAGCAGTAAATGGCGAATTAAAATATTATGAGTTTGATATAACCAATTTTGTGAAGCAACAGGCGGCAGGTGATAAAATTCTAAGCTTATTGCTTCGGGATACTTCTAACAGTAACAGCAAAGTTTTATTTAATAGCAGGGAAAATCCAAATTTTCCTCCGCAATTAATTATCTCACAAGACCAGGTAAATGCGCCACCACAAAGAGTAGCATACGTTGCTGTGGTTACTAATACAAATCTTGCAAAAAGCAGGGCTGTTAATACAAATGTTCAAGCGCCTCTTGTTCGCAGAAGTTCAATAAATAAAATACCTGCGTGTGACGAACCTGCAGATACTTATTCAGAAGATACTATACCGGTTCTTCCCGTAGCAATTGCGCCTTTGGCATCGGATTCTTTTAATTTGGTTTCAATGAATATTATGAAACCAACAGTTTATCCAAATCCATTGCAGAATTTTTTTCATATAAGATTTCCGGCTTACTATGCGGGAAAATACCATATGCAAATGATTGATGTGGAAGGACGGATTTATGAACTTGGTAATGCAGTTTTACAAAGCGGAGGCACTGACTTAAAAATAGATATTTCAAAGATGTCAATGAAGCCTGGTCTTTATTTTCTTAGAATTATTTCAGACAGTAAACCAACAGACGTACTTAAATTAATCATTCAATAACTCTGTATATTTAGCTCCGGATTAATAATACTTTTAAACCCATCATGTTTGTGATGGGTTTTTTATTGAAGCCACCATACTCTATAATGTTGTGAATTATAAACATATTTAATGAAAGAAAACACATTGATAAAGTTAGTAACCTGTTACGCTTTTAATTATCATTAAATTCCCTTTCAATAAAATAAGATTAGCGGTACTATTTTTGGTAACAAATTATCGATTGACAAAAATTTTGTTTAACAGCTTCAGGATATAATTATTTAAAGGCAAATTGAAATCGAAATAATATGTTACTTCAGGTAAAAGATTCAGGGAGATATTCTATTCACCAGGATGCACATAAAAAAAATCCCTTTTGGTCTTATTGGATGGCTGGCTTTGAATGTACAGACAAGCTCAATGTGTTTGGGAAGCGTGTTGATTTTTTACACACAACGGGACATTTAAATATGCTGGAGCATGATTATGATAACCTGGATATATTTAAAATAAAAACAGTACGAGAAGGCATACGATGGAGCCAGGTAGAAAAGAAACCTCATGAATATGACTGGAGCACCGTTCACTATATGATTGAGTGCGGTAAACAAAAAGGCATACAACAAGTTTGGGACATTTGCCATTTCGGTTACCCTGATGATCTTACGCCACTGCACCCGTTATTCACCCGCCGTTTTGCAGCTTTATGTAAAGCCTTTGTAAGATTTTACCGTTCTGTTGATCCCTATAGCACGCTTATTATAACACCAATTAATGAAGTAAGTTTTATTTCATGGCTTGGCGGCGATGTATGCGGCACTGTACCGTATTGCAGAAGTTATGGCTGGGAGGTAAAATATTCGCTGATGAAAGCCTACATTGCAGGCATTGAAGCTGTGAAAGAAGAAGATAATAATGTACGCATTTTAACTACTGAGCCACTGGTAAACATGGTGCCTCCATTGGATGCGAATGAAGTTGATATAGCAGCAGCCGCTTTAGCTCACGAAAATCAGTTCCAGGTATTGGAAATGCTTTGCGGAAACATGTGTCCTGAGCTTAGAGGACGGCCTGAATATTTGGATATTTTAGGCTTTAATTATTATTATAATAATCAATGGATAACTACCAGGGCCGGCATGCAGGGTTTTTTGCCCTGGAATAATGATTTTGGTGACCCAAGATGGAAGCCATTGAATTATCTGTTAACCGAGGTTTACAATCGTTATAATTGCCCGATGGTTTTAACGGAAACCAGTCATCCCGGCGTACATCGTCCTTTTTGGATTGACTTTATTGCTGCCGAATGTGCTGCAGTAATAACCAGGCACATTCCTCTATGGGGAATATGCTGGTATCCTATTGTGGATCGGCCCGACTGGGATCATCTTAATCCGTGGCATCAATCGGGTATATGGGATGTTACAATTACAGATGAAAATGTTCCTCTGCGTGTTTTGCACCAGCCTTCAGCAGAAGCACTTTTTAAAGCGATGGAATTAATTCAGCCTGTAAGGCAAAACGAATAATTTATTCTTTGTAAAAGCCTGGTATAGTTTATTGCCTTAATTTTTTAAAGGCATTTATTAACCCATTAGTAGAAGAATCGTGTGATGTTATTTTTTCGTCATTCTCAAGTTCGGGCAATACTTTTTGTGCCAGTTGCTTGCCAAGCTCAACTCCCCACTGATCAAAACTGTATATATTCCAGATTATACCTTGTACAAAAATTTTGTGTTCATATAAGGCAATTAGCTCACCCAAAGTAAATGGTGTTATTTCTTTTATAAGAAATGAATTTGTTGGCCGGTTGCCTTCAAAAGTTCTATAAGGAATCAATTTTTCATCAACATTTTCAGCTATTAATTCTGCCCTGGTTTTTCCATTCATCAAAGCTTCTGTCTGTGCAAAGAAATTTGATAATAAAATTTTGTGGTGCTTGCCCAAAGGATTATGAGTAATGGCGGGGGCAATAAAATCACAGGGAATAAGACGGGTTCCCTGATGCAGAAGCTGGTAGAAAGCATGTTGCCCATTCGTGCCGGGCTCACCCCATATTACAGGGCCGGTAGTATAATCTACAACCTCGCCATTTCTATCCACATGCTTACCATTACTTTCCATATTACCTTGCTGAAAGTAAGCAGCAAAGCGGTGCATATATTGATCATAGGGAAGTATTGCTTCTGTAGCAGCGCCAAAAAAATTGAGGTACCACGTACTTATTAATCCCATTAATACCGGTATATTCTTATTGAAAGATGTTTCCTTAAAATGGTTATCAGCTTCATAAGCTCCTTTTAAAAGACTTTCAAAATTATCATAGCCTATTGTAAGTGCAATTGATAACCCGATAGCGCTCCATAAGCTATATCTTCCGCCAACCCAATCCCAAAACACAAACATATTTTTACTGTCGATACCAAATTTTTCTACTGCTGATTTATTAGTACTTAATGCAACAAAATGCTTGGCAACAAAATTTTCATCCATAGCAGTTTTCAAAAACCATTCTCTTGCAGAGAAAGCATTGGTCATCGTTTCCTGGGTAGTAAAGGTTTTTGAAGCAATAAGAAAAAGTGTCTCATCCGGTGTAACTTTTTTTAAAACTTCCGTAATGTCACTTCCATCAATATTACTTACAAAATAAGTTTCTATGTCTTCTATCCAATATGGCTTAAGCGCTTCTGTAACCATTGCCGGCCCAAGGTCGCTTCCGCCAATCCCAATGTTTACAAAATATTTGATTTTTTTTCCTGTGTATCCTTTCCATTCGCCGCTGTGCACATTACTGCAAAAGTTTTTCATCTGCAACCGCACTTCATCCACTTCATCCATTACATTTTTGCCATCTAAAATAATTGGCTTACCAGAAAAGTTTCTTAAGGCGATATGCAGAACAGCACGGTCTTCTGTTACATTTATTTTTTCTGCATTAAACATAGCTTCTATAGCAGCTTGCAATTCGCATTCTTTGGCAAGTTGCAATAAGAGTTGAAGTGTTTCTTCAGTAAAAATATTTTTAGAATAATCCCAGATAATATCCGGTACCGCTAAAGAATATTTTTCAAAACGATCCTTATCTTCCATAAACAGGTCTTTCAGGTTTACCTGTTTCATTTCAGCATGATGATCCTTTAGCAACTGCCATGCAGTAGTGGTAGTGGGATTAATTTTTGGTAACATTTATTGATTTTTTATTTATATCGCAAAGGAAAGAAATAGGTAGAAATTTTACATAAATCTATGTAAGAATAATTTTAAATAATTATTCTATAACTCATCTATAACCCGGATGGTATTTTTTACCATTTCTTCAGTTACATCTAAATGCAGCACCATTCTTATTTGAGTAGGAGAGATGGCAATAACCAATATTTCATATTGCTTCAAAATCTTAACAAGATCCTTTGACGTATAGGAGCCAACAACTTCAAAAATTATAATATTTGTTTCTACAGGAAGCATTTTGCCGGTAAAATCTTTTTTCAGCAGAGCTTCGGCAATTTGTTTTGCGTGTAAATGATCTGCAGCAAGTCTTTCAATATTATGTTCTAAAGCATAAATACCGGCTGCTGCCAGGTAACCTGCCTGGCGCATTCCTCCTCCAAACACCTTACGGACTCTGCGGGCTTTTTTTATCAATTCTGCATTTCCTAATAATACGCTACCAACAGGTGCTCCTAAGCCTTTACTCAGGCAAATGGAAATTGAATCAAAAAGTTCACCATAGCCTTTAGGTGATTGGTTTGTGGCAACTAATGCATTAAATAGCCTTGCACCGTCCAGGTGCAATTTCAAATTATTTGTGATACAAATTTCTTTAATTCGTTGAATTTCATTTAATTGATAGCAGCATCCTCCACCTCTGTTTGTGGTGTTTTCTATACTTACTAACTTTGATACAGGCCTGTGAACATCATCAGGATTTAACGCTTTCTTTACTTGTTCTGCGTTTATTCTTCCTCTATCGCCATCAATTGCTTTAACCTGGCAGCCGGAATTAAATGCGATTCCGCCAGCTTCATATATGTAAACATGGCTCATCTTTTCAGTTATTACTTCATCTCCCGGCTGAGTATGGCACTTAATCGCAATTTGATTTGTCATAGTGCCGCTTGGGCAAAATAACCCGGCTTCCATACCAAACTTTTCAGCCGTCATCTGTTCAAGTCTGTTAACAGTTGGGTCTTCACTAAATACGTCATCACCAACTGCTGCCGAAAACATCGCTTGCAACATAGCTGGAGCAGGCTTTGTTACAGTATCAGATCTGAGGTCTGTCATCTTAATGAAATGGCTTAATTATTGACGATTAATAGTGTTAATTTTTAATAAAAATAGCATTTAAAAAAGTAGATAAAATTGTTTAAGTTATACACAATTCGGGTTAAGTGTTAATAAAAGCGAATATGACTATGAGATGCGGAACTTTATATGTAATTTTGCAAAATCAACAATAAGTTCTATATAAATATTAACTTATTATTTGCAGCACTCCTACCTGGAAATATTGTCTTTAAAAAGTATTTTTTACTAATTTATATAAAACCATGAGGCAACTTAAAATTGCTACGCAAATTACAAATCGTGATTCACAAGCGGTTGAAAAATATTTGCAGGAGATTTCTAAAATCGGGATGATAACACCTGAAGAGGAAACTATTTTAGCGCAGAAAATTAAAATGGGCGATCAGAGAGCTTTAGAGCGTCTTACAACAGCCAACCTACGTTTCGTAGTATCTGTAGCAAAACAGTACCAACACCAGGGATTGTCATTAAGTGATCTTATTAACGAGGGCAACCTCGGCTTAATTAAAGCGGCACAACGCTTTGATGAAACTAAAGGTTTCAAATTTATTTCTTACGC
>CAXSDW010000083.1:5878-15156 GCA_964236235.1 uncultured Chitinophagaceae bacterium | reverse complement strand
GTATTAAATGAACTCTTTAAATACAAGATAGTTTCATGTTCAGGTAAAGAAATTTGTTTTTGGTTAATTATTAATATCAAAAATTATGCAAGAAGTAAATTATAACATTCGCTTATTATCACTGGTGGATAAATAAATTGCATCGAAGGCATTACAATCTTACAATATGTTTCCTTTTTTTTAAATAACAATAAGCCATTGGTTCCTTTTTTCTGCGTAATTTTTACAAAAGCTTCATCTCATTTCTTTGTAGCAAACTGTTTTATAGGCTACATTTTTTATAAAGAATACACTTATGTTGGTAAGTGTTTTCTGTTGCGGTGTGAGTGATTATTTAGCAGCGATATAAAATTATTCCATGCACATTTTTAAATTCAATCCCGTATATGTACTTGTATTTTTTATCGTTTAAATACTAACACATTAAGAGTATAAACTCAAAGAATGGTAAAATACAACACTAAAAAAACAACGAAATAACGCTCTTGTACAATCGGCGTTGTACGTCTACTTTTGTAATATTGATAGCAGCCTTTGTGCATCAATCGTAATTCACATTTTAATCAATCCTATGAAAACACTTCTACTAATCTTATTAGTGCTATGCACTATTGTTTCAAAAGCAAACAATTATTATTTCTCTTCCACTTCAGGAGATGATTCCCGTTCAGCAATCCAGGCACGTAGTTATTTAACGCCATGGATGTCGCTTAGTAAACTGGATTCTATTTTCAATACCTTATTACCTGGTGATTCTATCTTATTAAAAAGAGGTGAAACCTTTTTTGGTTCAATCATTATAAACAAATCAGGCACTGCACTTTTGCCTATTGTTATTGGCGCCTATGGCTCAGGAAGCAAGCCTGTAATTACTGGCTTTGCTACGCTTACAAACTGGGTTTCAGTGGGTGGAGGTATTTATGAAAGCTATAATTCTTCTGTATTGCCGCGTCTTGGCATGGTTACTATAAACGATGTTGAGCAAGGTATTGGCCGTTATCCAAACAGTGATGCTGCTAATAAAGGCTATCTCACTTTGGAATCTCACGTAAACAAAACTTCAATAACTGACAATGAATTACCATCTCTTCCAAATTGGAAAGGTGCAGAGGTTGTGATACGCACAAGTCACTGGACGATTGACAGAAGTTTAATAACCGATCATTCAGGAACAACAATATCTTACAAGGCGACTGCTTCATATACACCAAGAGATAATTATGGATACTTTATTCAAAACAGTATTAAAACACTTGACCGGTTTGGTGAATGGTATTTTGATTCAACATCAAAAAAGCTAAGTGTATTTTTTGGTTCAAACAATCCATCTTCTTATGCAGTAAAAGCGGCTGCATTTAAGAATCTTGTTTATTCATCAGGTAAAAGTTATATTTTATTTGACAACTTAGAATTTAAAGGAGCTAATGAAGATGGAATATATACCAACGGAGGCAGCAGTATAACTGTTCAAAATTGCAATATTTCTTTTTCAGGAATTGATGGCGTTAATGCATCAGGTTCTAAATTTCAATTACTAAATTCAACCGTTTCTTATTCCAATAACGATGGCGTTAATGCAGGAAACGGAAGCAGTTGTATAATCAGGAACAATGTGGTAAAAGATTCCTATTTTATAGCCGGCATGGGCGGCAGTGGCAATGGCATGGGCCGTGGTATTGTAAACGGTGGCAAAGGACTGGTAGAATTTAATACTGTACTTAATTCAGGTTACATTGGTATTTACCTTGGAGGTGATTATGCCATAGTAAGAAATAATTATGTAGATAGTTTTTGTTTTGTAAAAGATGATGCAGGTGGAGTTTATTTTGCCAATGGAGGAAATGCAACAAGCACAGGCAAACAAATAATAGGAAACGTTATATCCAATTCTCCCGGTGCACCTGAAGGAACAGATGGCGGCCCGGCCGGCCAGGGAATTTACATGGATGATAATACAAATGGTGTACTAATCAGTGACAATACAGTATCGAATTGCAGCTTGGGAATGTTTCTGCATAATTCAAGGCAGCTTACTATAAATAATAATACATTCTTTAATAATTCTACAACCCAGCTCTACATGAAGCATGACGCTTTAGGAGATCCTCTTAGAAATCATGCCATTACTAACAATGTGTTTTTTGCCAAATCCGCTATACAACTGGCATCATCTATTAATACCAAGGATGATGATATAGGCAGCACAGGCCGATTTGACAGTAATTATTATGCAAGACCTATAGATGATAAAATGGTAATCTTTAATACCACGTACTTATATTCCTCCGGAGAAATCAGGAACTATCGCGACCTTGATGGATGGAAATCAAAATACAACATAGACATGTCTTCGAGAAAAAGCGCAAAGGTGATCAAGCCATATACAGTAACAAGCCTTGTAGGATTGAATAAAGTTATCAATGGTGATTTTTCAACAACGAATATAAAACCGATATGGGCAAACAGTTGTGCTCTTTCGTACCAAAACAGCGGAGTGCTTGATAGTGGCTATTTACAGGTATCTCCATCAGCAGCAAGTTCTAATATCGTTATTGGTATTGCCGCTCTTTCTTCTGCAAAAAAATATCTTTTACGTTTTAGCCTTAAAGGCACTTCAAATATGAGCGTTACTACATATTTAAGAAGTTCGGACTACAATCCTATAACACCGAATCAATTATTAAAAGTAACCGCTTCACGAAGTGAAAATGAAATAATTTTTAGCCCGTCAGCTGACCAAACCAGTGGTTCTTTAGTATTTAAAGTTGATGCACAAAGCACATACTATCTTGATAATATACAATTGTATGAAGCAAATGCTGTAACCACTAATCCTGATGATTCAATAAAGTTTGTGGTTAATACAACGCAGGTAAGTAAATCTTTTATTTTGGCAGGTAATTATGTTGATGTTAAAAATAATAAATACTCAAACAGCATAACTCTTGATCCATATACTTCAGCAATTTTGATAAGTGATAATGATGGAGCAACGTCGAACCTGGCGCCGGCTGTAAGCATTACAAGTCCTGTAAATAATGCAGGTTTCTTAACATCAGATTTGGTTGCTATTAATGTGTCTGCAACAGATTCTGATGGCTCAATTAATAAAGTTGATTTTTATAATGCAAGTACACTACTTGGTTCCGATAGCACAAGTCCGTATTCCTTTACCTGGAATAATATTGCAGCAGGTAACTACACAATTACAGCAAAAGCTACTGATAATAATGGTGCTGTAACTACATCTTCTGCAGTTGCAATTGCCGTACTAAAATCAAATGTTGCACCAGGTGTAATGATTACAAGTCCTTCAAATAACGCAGCCTTTACATCATTAGATTCAGTTGTTATAAATGCAGCCGCTGCTGATTCTGATGGATTAGTTAGCAAAGTTGATTTTTACAACAACGGTACACTTCTGGGATCAGATAGCACAGCGCCTTATTCATTTACATGGAAGAACATTGCAGCAGGTAACTATACAGTTACAGCAAAAGCTACTGACAACAATGGTGCTGTAAGCACATCTTCAGCTGTTTTAGTTTCTGTAGTATACTTAAATGCGGCACCAACTGTATACATCATGAGCCCGGTAAATAATACGGGCTTTACAGCATTAGATTCAGTTACTATAAATGTATTTGCTGCTGATTCTGATGGATTAGTTAGCAAGGTTGAATTTTACAACAACAGCACACTTCTGGGATCAGATAGTACAAGCCCATATTCATTTACATGGAAGAACATTGCAGCAGGTAACTATACAATTATTGCAAAAGCTACTGATAACAGTGCTGCTGTTACTACATCTCCGGCTGTTGTAATTGCTGTGGTAAAACCAAATGTTGCACCAGCTGTAACTATTACAAGTCCTTTAAATAATGCAAGCTTTACATCACTTGCTTCAATTACAATTAATGCTTCCGCTGCTGATTCTGACGGCTTGATTAGTAAAGTTAACTTCTATAATGGAAGCACACTTCTTGGGTCTGATAGTACAAGTCCTTATTCTTTTATATGGAAAAATGTTGCCACAGGTAACTACTTAATAACAGCTAAAGCTACAGATAACAGCGCTTCTGTAACTACTTCCGCTGCTGTTGCAATTTCTGTAAAGAAACCAAATGCAGCGCCAACTGTAAGTATTACAAGTCCTTCAAATAATGCAAGCTTTAATTCCCCGGCCTCTATTGCCATTAATGTTTCCGCTAATGATTCTGATGGTTCTGTAATCAAAGTTAGTTTCTATAATGGAAGCACATACCTGGGTTATGTCAACACAAGTCCATACTCTTTTACCTGGAAAAATGTTGCAGCTGGTAACTATACAATTACTTCTAAAGCAACTGATAACAGTGGTACTGTAACTACATCTGCTGCTGTTATCATTATTGTAAAAAAACCGAATGCAGCACCTGTAGTAAATATTACAAGCCCTTTAGTTAATGCAAGCTTTACATCCTTAACTTCAATTACAATTAATGCAAATGCAGGTGACAGTGATGGTTATGTAAGTAAAGTTGATTTCTATAATGGCAGCACAATGCTTGGTTCTGATAGCACAAGTCCATACTCTTTTACATGGAATAATGTTGCCGCAGGTAGCTATACAATTACAGCTAAAGCAACTGATAACAGTGCTGCTGTAACTACATCTTCAGTTGTTGCTATTTCTGTAAAAACCCCGAATGCAGCGCCGGCGGTAAGTATCACAAGCCCTTTAGTTAATGCAAGCTTTACATCATCAAATTCAATTACAATTAATACAACTGCCGCTGATATTGATGGTTCTATAAGCAAAGTTGATTTTTATACGGGCAGCACAATGCTTGGTTCTGATAGCACAAGCCCATACTCTTTTACATGGAATAATGTTGCAGCAGGTAGTTATTCAATTACAGCTAAAGCAACTGACAACAGTGCTGCTGTAACTACGTCTTCAGCGGTTAACATTTTTGTAATAAAACCAAATGCAGCACCCGTGGTAAGTTTCATCATTCCAGGCATGGATACGACCTATTCAGCACCTGGAAAAGTTTTCATGGTTGCAGCAGCAAGTGACACAGATGGAACAATAAGTAAAGTTGATTTTTATAATGGCGCAACGTTGTTGCATACTGAATATGTAAGCCGGTATTCATTCTTATGGAACAATGTACCTGTTGGGAATTATGCGATTACTGCTGTAGCAACTGATAACAGCGGAAACGTAACTACATCAAAAATTCTTATGGTAACAGTAAAAGCAACACAATCTATGCAAGCACAATCTGGAGTTAATGATGCTCCAATAGTTAATACTGTAAATCCTGTTGTGAGTGCTGATTTAGCAGTAACCGACATAAAGAAAAAAATAAATTCAAGTGCTTTACAAAATGTTACCATAAAAGTAGGGCCAAATCCTGCAAGTAATATAATTTCTGTTACTACAAATGGATTGCCATTGAATAAAGATTTGAAAATATCTGTTTTATCAATGAACGGTGTAGTTCTAAAAACAATACGTACCAACACTTCAAGTCCTGTTGTACAAATAAATGTTTCAACACTTACAAATGGAATGTATATAGTTCAGGTAACATCAGGAGGTACAAAAATTTCAGAAAGATTTATAAAAGATTAATTCGGATGATTCGATATAAAAGATCAGACAATTAACATTAATGGAGCTGCCTCAAAAGGGCAGCTTCTTTAATAAATTGAACCAATAATTTTTTTTTTTGATTGATACGGATGTTATTGATACGGATGTTGGTTATAAATACTACATGCGAAATAATAAATATTTAGTAGCATTAAAACCGCATAAATTATGGCTGTAATGATTTAAAAGAATAGGATTGGAAGGAGGATTGGATTTATGTTTTTACTAAGATTAAGAATAATAAAAGCGCTTGTACGATTGAATTTTTTTGCCAGCCATTAAACATGATTTTCGATAATCGAAAACATTGGCGTATGCTATATACTACAAGACTACATACAATTAAATTGATCAGTTAAATCTTTAAATCAGAATCTTATATTCATCCCTGCAGCAAGGCCTATGGAATTAAGATTAGTTTTTAGCGGGGCATCTTTGTTAATAGAAGATAAGGCAAAACGTGCAGTTGGTATAAAAGTGATGGCAAAAGTTTTATTTAATTTATACTGGGCTCCAAGGCTTGCTGATCCGTTGCCTTACCTGCAAACTCCTTTTCCTGAGTATACCTGCGGACATTCCACATGCTCGTCATTTGCAGCAGCAGCTTTAATGAGTGTGTTCGGTGATAATTTTGCTTATACTGATATTACTGAATCAATGTTTGGAATAAAAAGCCGTTCTTATAAATCATTTAAAGAAGCGGCTAAGAAAATAACTGGGCCCGTTTTTATGGCGGCATTCATTTTCATAATACCTGCTTAATAAGTACCAAATGCGGTAAATGGTAGGTGTCCTTGTAGTACAGCGGCTTAAAATGAAGAAAGAATTTTGAGTAATTTATAGCATTGTGTGGTTTTTGCAAACAGATAATTAACCATAAATAAAGCCACTTAACCCGCTGTTATCAGTGGCTTTTCTTCACTCTAAAATATAGTAGATTCAGCAGCTAAGTTAGGCAGCTAAGTTAAATAAATTTCTCACTCCATAATTATACTATCGTATTACCGCAATTAAAAATTTACAGCACCATTACCTTACCATGATAAAGCTTTTCTCCCTGGCTTTCTATGTACAATAGATACATGCCTTTATTTAATTGCTTTTCTATTTTATAAGTGCTTACCTCTTTAGTAAGTGCTATCTTTTGAGAAGAGATCTTCTTGCCATTTATATCGTATAGCTGAATAGAACCGTTACCAGGCGCAGCATTTGAAGCCTGAACATAAATGTAATTATCCTTCACATAGTGTACTACATTTAAGCCTAGGTTCATATTCATTTTGACCATTATGGTTCTAAAATAAGTTTTATGCCCGTCTTTATCAGTTTGAGATATACGATAATAGTTTATACTAAACGGCTGATTATCTGTAAAAGAATAATTACTTTCCCTGGTTACAATTTCTCTTCGTGCAGTTGTAGTAGTCAATGTTTCAAATGATATACCATCCCTGCTTTTCTCAATGGTGAAGAAGCCGTTATTTATTTCATTGGTCGTACCCCATTCCAGCAAAACATTCTTTTGGCCGGGCTTACCTCTAAAGTAAAGCCAGCTAACAGGAAGCAGGTTGCAGTTTCCCGAAGGTGAAGTAACAATCACTGCTGCAGTACTTAATGCGCCACCGGTAGTAAGCGCTCTTCCATTAAGTGTAACTCCGGAAGCCAGGCTGATTGCTCCCATATTACATATTATTGTTCCATTAAAAATGGAGCTATCGCTTATGCTTACTGCGCCATCAACTACCCAATAAACATTTTTTGCCTGGGTTCCATTCATAAGGAGAACCTTTGAAAAAGTACTTGTAGAAAGTGCACCTTTTACTTTAATAACGAATACAGCATTGTAGTTACCTTGCCCATTCAGGTAAAGTGAATCTGTAAGTGCTGTGGCTCCATTCATTATGTAGGTATGTGGTGTAAGAACAAGGTTTCTTCCAAACTGAGGAGGATATAACAATTCAATATCATCAGGCAAAGTGTTAAGATAATTATAAACATTAATCAAATCTGCTGCACAAGATGCTGTGTACTGATCCGGAATTGGATGAATATAGCCTGTTACATATACTTCATCATAACCGCTGGTTAAACCAACATTGGTACCAACATCCCCGGTAATATGAGAAATGCCAGCGTTAGAAACTGTTCCACTTCCCGAAAAAATTGCAAAGCAACCCGATATGCCAAAATGGGGAGCAGCCGGCCCTTTGAGTACAGGGCTTCCGCAACCGATTGGTGTATAAGCCAATACCCCGGTAACTGCTACAGCGCCCGTGAGGCAAAGAGCCCTGCCTTCAAGAGTATCTTTAGAACTTATACTGATAGGGGCATTGCGGGCAATAATCGTTCCCCTCATAAATGCTGCCGTAGCAATGGTTACTGCACCTTCCACTTTCCAAAATATATTGCACGCCAGTGCCTTATTGGCTAAAATTATTTTGGAAGATGCCGTTATAGAAAATGTTGAGCCGATCTGAAAAATAAATACAGCGCCTGCATTTCCTTTTGCATCCAGGATAAGGTTTCCGCTTAAGGTTGTAATGGTATCAATTTTATATACGCCTGCTGTTAATGTATCTCCGTTTCCCAGCAAAGCAGCAGGATGGGCAGTAGCAATTGCGCTGTTTAGTTGATTGTAGGCAATAAGCAGATCATTTGCGCAGGTGGCGCTGGCAGCATCATTGTCATGCATTACACCATTCACGTTACCGAACCCTGTGCTGGAACCACTATTGGTACCCACATTACCGGTAACCTGAGAAATACCTGAATTAGTTACAGCACCGGTAGAAGAGTACAGAACAAAACCAGCTGCAGTACCAAGAGTAGGTGCTTGCGAAAAAATTAAATTTGGAGATAAAAAAATTGTAACTGCTGTTACAACAAGAAGTAACTTCTTTTTCATTTGAATTGGATTGATTGTGTGAATAACATATTCACCTAACCAAAGTAAGTATTATTTTACGATAAACCTGAATTTAGTTTATGAATCTTATATATCATTTATTGTATTGTGTGTAAAACTTTTACGAGTTAGTTTTCTATCACGAGAAAATAAACTTGCTAAAGAAAAAAGGGGAGACCTATGTTGAAAAATGAAAATAAAAAAGCCACTGTAACGTGGCTGTTCGTACAGTGGCTTTTAATTATTAATTAAAGGTTTAGTTTGCGCTTAATATAGTGCTACGCATTTGGTCAAGTTCCTGCAATCTCTCCTGCTTCTTCTTTAATTCATTGCTCAGCTTAGCAATCTTTTTTTGCTGGTCTTCTAAATTGTTGTTTGCAGATCGTGCACCTTTTGCTTCTTTTAATGCTTTTTTTGCTCTTCTCTTTACTTTCCTCGCATCTTTTACATCACCATTAATGGCTTTTGTAGCCTGCTCGCTGCTTGCAGTAGAAGTATTTTGTGCATCTGACGAGGCATCACTTGCTTTATTTTGGTAATGTGACAGATCATTTTGCGCATCTGTTAATTTTGAACTAAGATTCGTAATATCGTTACTTACGTCAGAATATTCTTTGTTTAGTTTAACAGTATCTGCAGCAGTTCTATACTTTTGAGAAAACCCGTTAAGGCTTGTCATAATAATAATTACACCAGGCAATAAAAACTTAATTTTTTTCATTTACG
>CAXSDW010000083.1:0-5778 GCA_964236235.1 uncultured Chitinophagaceae bacterium | reverse complement strand
CTTGTCATAATAATAATTACACCAGGCAATAAAAACTTAATTTTTTTCATTTACGTTTTTTTTTGATTTTTTTTTATGGTAATTGAATGTAAACTCTTTGGTTTGGCATTAATTAAAAGATTAATTAAGCATGCGCTGCAACCGATATAACAATTATCAGGCCGTAACTGTTCGGTATTATTTGTTTCATTTATTACTATAGCTGTTAGCCAAATACAATGTTGTTTCACGTTGTAGAAACAGGTAAAAGTTAAAACTAACATTTAATTTGTAACTGTTAATCGCTGGTTAAGTACATATTTTATGCAGCTATAAATCTTCCTGCGGCATTGTAATTGTATAACCAGGTGTAAATAATATATGCTGTAGATATGATCCAAAATCTTAACAGCAAAACACAAATTTTAAATAAAAAGAATATGAAAACTAAATTTTTAATGCTTGCAATGGCAGGTATAATCTCAGTTGGAGCCAATGCTCAAACTAAAACTCCCACTAAAGTTTCAACACATCCGGTTGCTGCCCCACACAAATCAGATTTTAAAAAAGATGACCAGGATCTAAAAAAAGACAACACTGATACTTACAAGGACAGGGCTCAAATGGATAAAGAAGGAAGAGAGGCGCATAAAGATAACAAAGCAGTTGCACGTGATGCAAAAACTATAGATAATGACTGGAAGAAAATACGCCAGGATAAAAAATCAGGCAATAAAGCAGCGCTTGCAGCAGATTACGCCGCTTTGAAAAAAGATAAAGATACGTATACAAAAGACGATGCAGAAAGCCATAAAGATGACCAAGTAATTAAAAAAGACGATGCAGATATTAATAAGGATATACAAGACCGCAAAAAAGATGTACAGGATATAAAAAAAGATAAATAGGAATGAACGTGTAATAATGCAGCAATTACAAGCTTTAATAACAACAAAAAAACGTCTCCCTTGGGACGTTTTTTTGATTGCAGGATGTTTTTACGAAATAAATTAAAGAAGAATTTTACATTAATTAGTAAGTCTGTTCTTATGGGATAAAAGTCGGTTAGTAAAGTTATTCTTCCTGAAATTGCAAGTGACCAAATTTTATCTTATAGTAATTAAAAATTTGATAATTAAAATAGAACTTTAATTGATGCCGTATCCTCAGAGGTACATGGTATATTAATTGTAAAAACAGCGCCTTTATCTTTTTCGCTTTCAACGGTTATAATTCCATGGTGCTGTTTAACAATTTCATTAGCAATAAATAGTCCGGTCCCAAAGCCTGAATAAGTTTCCTGGCATTTTACATCTACGCGATAAAAGCATTCAAATATGTTTTCCTGATGATTTTTATCAATACCAATTCCAAAATCTTTCACACTCACAGCAACATGTTTTTCTTCTGTCTCAAATATTCTTATTTCAATTTTATCGGAATCAGATGAGTACTTAATAGCGTTATTTACCAGGTTTATTATTACCTGTTCAATCCTGTCACGGTCGGCATAAATAACACAGCTGAATTCATGCACTATATTAATTATCTGTGTGGGATTACTGTAAAGAATATCTTCTACAGCATCATCGATAAGATCGTTTAGGTTAAAGGTTTTCTTTTGCAATTCAAGCTTTCCTGCTTCAAGCCTGGAGAGGTCAAGCATTGCTGTTATCTGCCTGTTTAATCTTGATACAAGTTTATCTATTCTAATTAATGAAGACCTTATGGGTAAGGGCGCTAACAGTAATTCATGTTCTTTTTTCAGCATACTTAATAATAATTGCGCATGTCCTTTAATAGAAGTAATAGGTGTTCTAAGTTCATGACTAATCATCTTTAAAAAATCCTGTTTTCTTTTTTCTTCGTTCTTGGTCTTTTCAATATTGGTAGTAGTGCCCACCCACATTTTTATGGTACCATTTTCTTTAATTGCTTTTGCCCGGCTTATGTACCATTGATATTCGCTGCTTTTATTTAAGCACCTTAATTTTATTTCAAAATCATTTCCTGTTTCAATGGATTGCTTCCATTTGTTATGGGCTTCTTCCAGGTCATCAGGATGCACCTGCATTGGTGTCTGCGAATCATTATAAAAATTAATTAACCCTGTTCCCCACCATAATACCATAGGCAGCTGGTTGGCAAATATTACATCTATTGTATTTTGAGACCATTGTGCAGGAAGACCAACAGGAGTTCTGTTCCAGTCTAAGATACTGTTACAGCCACCCATTTCTTTTTCGTATATAACTAATTCCGGAATGTCAAAAACATGAGAAGAAATGTCCTGTAGTTGAAGGTTTGTCATTAGACAATATTGAATCACTTTAAAAAATCTAAAGAATAAAATGGTAATCTTAAGGAAGGAAAAAAACTAAGAGGTAAATAACTAAGTGTAATATAGTTTATTAAAGTGAGAGTAATAAATAAAGCATGTTGAAAGCAGTGATGATAAACACTGTTAGTTTAATTTCTGTTTTATAAGTTTAACAAGATCTGAAGGCTCAAATGGCTTGTTTAAAAACCCCTGCGCTTTTGAATCTTTAACATACTTGTCTGGCATATTATACCCAGATAATAAAATTATCGGAATTTCCTTGTTTTCTTTTATTTGCTTCAGGTTTTTGCAGATGTCACCGCCATCTGCTCCGCCCAGGTCAATATCCATTAAAATAAGATCAGGAAGAAAGCTTTCAATGGTTTTTGAAATGACTGACCATCTGTTTGTTGTTTTTACGATAAAATTGTGATGGGTAAGAATGAGTTCTACCACATACAATATTTCTATATCGTCATCAAGTACAAGGATCTTTTTCATAAGCGTAATCATGATTTAATAGGATCATTGTATTAAACATCATTTTTATAGAAATATTACGAACCGGTATATATATTTATTTTAATAATGCCTTTTGAGTTAAAAAAAGTCTATTTCAAAATAAAAATCAAACTTCTTTCTTAGAAATTTTTATATCCGGAAATATTGCTACCAGTAAAATAATAATGCTGGCAATTATCATCAGGTAAATCCCAATTCGCCTTTCAGGACAAATAGCATTGTAACATGAACTAAAAAGCACGTATGATTTAATTGCATAGCCGGTAAACAACGCTGATAATATTAAGTGCGTTCGCTTAGCCCATATTTTTGGCAATAGTATTAATACAAAAGAGACTATAGCATAAAACATAAGATACTTTCCCGGTCTGCCATAAGCGTTATCCTGCGAATAAACTCCTGTAAAATTTATATGTAAATCGGGATAATAAGCCCATGGCATAAAAGTCGCTATTGCCAATATTACACAGGCAACAATTCCTATCCACTTGCTATATTTCATATTTAAAAGTAAAGGTAAATATTAGTATGCCTAAACTAAGTTTGGTGTAAAGCTTTAGTTTATTTTCTTGCTATTTTTGCAAACTTATGTCTTTAGTAAAAACTGTAGCATTACATACTTTAGGCTGTAAACTAAATTATTCTGAAACATCAGCAATTACCCGATTGCTTGAGCAGGATGGTTTTGAAAAAAAAGAATTTACGGAAGCTGCAGATGTATATGTTATAAACACATGCTCTGTCACTGATAATGCTGATAAAGAATGCAGGCAACTTGTAAGAAGAATTCAAAAAAGATCGCCCGGCTCAATAATTGTAATCACGGGCTGTTATGCGCAATTGAAGCCTGCGGAAATTGCTTCTATTAAAGGTGTTGATCTTGTATTGGGCGCTGCAGAAAAATTTAATATTACCACTCATTTAAAAGATTTAACCAAAAGCGACAAAGCAAGGATATGTAGTTGCGATATTGAAGATGTAAATCATTTTGATACTTCATATTCATTAAGCGGCAGAACAAGATCTTTTTTAAAAGTGCAGGATGGCTGTAATTACAACTGCTCGTTTTGTACTATCCCAATGGCCCGTGGAAAAAGCAGAAGCAACTCAATTGAAAATATTATTGCACAGGTAAAACAGCTTGCGGAAAATGGAGTTAAAGAAATCGTGTTAACGGGTATTAACCTCGGAGATTTTTCACATCATAAAATTTCTTCTGCCGGAGATTTGCAAAAACAAAACTTCTTTGATTTAATAAAGATGCTTGATAATGCAGAAGGGCCACAGCGTTATCGTATCTCTTCTATCGAGCCTAATTTACTGGGCATTGATATTATAAAGTTTGTTGCAAACAGTAATAAGTTTATGCCGCATTTTCATATTCCATTGCAGAGTGGCAGCAATAAAGTTTTGGGCCTGATGAGAAGAAGATACAGGAAAGAATTGTATGCGGAAAAAGTTAAATTTATAAAACATTTAATGCCACATTGTGCCATCGGTGTTGATGTGATTGTTGGATTTCCCGGCGAGACTGATGATGATTTTAAAGAGACCTTTGATTTTTTAAATCAACTTGATATTTCGTATTTGCATGTATTTACTTATTCTGAAAGAGATAACACTTTAGCATTAAATATTAAACCTATTGTGCCAATATCAATCCGCAATGAAAGAAACAAAACATTGCGAAATTTATCTTATAAGAAATTAATGGCTTTCACCCGCCAACATATTGGTGACACAAGAAAAGTATTGTTTGAACATAAAAACAAAAATGGGTTAATGGAAGGATATACTGATAACTATATTAAAGTAATAATATCCTGTAAAAAAGAATGGGAAAATGAAATAGTAGATTGGAAACTATAAGTAAATAAAAGAAATTATAATCAAAACGATTCTTGTAACGAAACACTCGTTATAGTATCATTAAACCGAAAAAAATGTGATCGCTGCGTTTACTTTCTACTCAAAATCAAAACGCTTAAACTCCGGTCCCAGAGCTTCATCTTTCACTCTTTCAAGAAAGTTGTGAAAACTATCACAACATGTTTTTATCACTATTCTTTTGAAGTTTACCCTGGTGGTTGTTTGCTTGCCATGCACAGGGCACCTTTGGCTTTCTATATGTTGACAAATCTTATCAAGATTAATTTTCATTCTTCTCATGTTGAAAATTTAAAAGTAAAAATGATGCGCTTTAAAATAGTGGTAACCTTAATAAGCAAATTATAAAACAGTAGTTTAATATATAAAGACAAAAATTATTCCCTTATTAAAAAAATGTATAACCAAATATTATAAAAATATATATATTTGCCCTAATTACCATTTTATTATTTGATTATCAGTATATTATACATTTCAAGGAGATTAATAATTTAACAACTTTGCCTTTTTCGGTTACATGGTATTTACCATTAAAAACGTTAGGTTGGTTATAGAAACAAATAAATATTTGTTTAAGGCATATGTAAGAAACCCTTTATTACAATAAAAGATTATGCGTTTATCTTACAACAATTGCAAAAGGGAAATGAAGTAAACCGTTTCCCGGAAAAAAATAAAGCCTTGAATTTAAAAAAATAATATATAAAATAGATTAAGAAATTATTAAATATTAAGGCAAATAATGCTTTAGGAATAGCCTTCTATACATATTCTATACATGTATAAACAACCGGTATAAATATTTTTTAAAATTGAACCGTACACATATATTTGCACTCCAAAAAGGGAGCATAGCTCAGTTGGTTTAGAGCAATTGCCTTACAAGCAATGGGTCCGCGGTTCGAACCCGTGTGCTCCCACTGTCAATCAATCACTAAAAGCACTTACTCCTGTAGGTGCTTTTTCATTTTTGGTAAAATGATTTTGCCAACAAAGGATTTTTGATTTTTTTTGGGCGCCAAAGTACATAAATCTAAAAGGTAAAATTGGCCCACTTACTAAACTTT
>CAXSDW010000082.1:6393-15792 GCA_964236235.1 uncultured Chitinophagaceae bacterium | reverse complement strand
CATCAGAGATCTCACAGGAAAGTTATTCAAAAAAGAATCTCTGGTTGGCGGTCTGCATTCATTTAATGTAAATATGCTCAAACCCGGAGCCTATTATTTAACTGTTGAGCAAGATGGCAAAGCCACCAATTTAAAATTTATGAAACGATAATGCTTCTTATCATGGTTCAATAAAAATAAATCACTGTGTATACATGCGTACTTATTAAAAACAATTCTTTAGTATGATTACAAAGTCACTTTTATTTATTTGCTTTTTTAAACTCTTATATCAAATAAACAGGTTTTATTCTCATTCACTAAAATTTTAAATCATGAAAACGATATTTTACTCCGCAGCTTTTATTATCATGTTAATTACAGTTTGCAATAAAAGCAAAGCGCAGGCGAATCAAGCCTTATCTAATCTTTCCGCACCTACAGCCATCAACCAAAGTTTATTACCAGGTTCAGATAACTCGAAGGATTTAGGGAGTAGTGCTAAACAATGGAGAAATCTGTACCTGGCAAATCGGTTTTACTTTAAAGGGATTCTTACAATGCAATCACCTGGTACTGATAATTTTTTTATCGGGCCAAATGCCGGTAATATATCTCTTACCGGAACCGGTAATACAGGTATAGGCCAGGGTGCTTTATACAAGGTTACTTCAGGTGTTTCAAACACTGCCACCGGCATGCATGCATTATATAGTAATACTAATGGTTCTGAAAATACAGCTGATGGCTTAGGCGCTTTATATTCAAATAACAATGCCATTGATAATACAGCAACAGGCTTTCAATCTATGAATTTGAATACAACAGGTAATTTGAATGTTGCCGATGGTGCACATGCACTTTTCCATAACACCACCGGTGAACAGAATACGGTTATCGGCTACGCTGCTTTTTATATAAATACAACAGGCAGCTTTAATACGGCACTTGGGTGTGCTGCAGCCGTTAATTATACTAACTTAACAAATTCAATGGCCTTAGGTTATAATGCAACAGTTCGGGCTTCTAACGAAGTAGTAGTAGGCAATGGCGCTGTTAAGGTGATTGGAGGTCAGGTCGGCTGGAGTACTATTAGTGATGGAAGATTTAAGACTAATGTTAGGCAAAACGTGCCGGGTTTAATATTTATTAAGCTGTTAAAACCTGTTACTTATAATATTGATGTAAGAAATTATGAAAGATTTTTAGGCAAAGATGAGAGTTCAATAAATAAATTGAAAGGCAGCTATGATGATGCAGAGAGAAAACTTCATACTGGTTTTGTGGCGCAGGACGTTGAAAGCGCGGCACAATTAATCAATTATGATTTTGATGGTATAAACCATCCGCAAAATGAAAAAGATAACTATTCCTTAGTATATGCAAACTTTATCCCTTCTCTTGTAAAAGCGCTGCAGGAACTATCCAAAATGAATGATAAGAAAGATGCAAAAATTGATTCGCTCGAAAATGAAAGTATCCTTCAAAAGAAAATATCTTCTGATTTGGAAGAAAGGCTTGCAAAACTTGAAGCAATGATGAAAGTTCAATCATCAGGCATAAACAATCAACAATCTGCAAACTTATCGTCTGGCTTACTGGAACAAAATACTCCAAATCCATTTTCGAATACTACAATAATTAACTACAGTTTACCGCAACATTATTCATCAGCCAAAATAACGATTACAGATAAGACAGGCAAAGCATTAAAAGAAATGAATGTTTCAGGAAACGGCAAGCAAAGCTTACAGTTAAATGCATCGCTATTTAATTCCGGCGCTTATCAATATTCCTTAATAATTGATGGAAAATTAATTGATACGAAACAATTGGTTTTAGCAAAATAATTAGGTGATGCAATATAATACGGCAAATTGTTGATCATTTTTTAAGTTCCCGTAAAAATTGTGAAGGTGTTTTACCAAATTCTTTTTTGAACGCTTTTGTAAAATAAGATTGTGTTTGTAAGCCTACTGCATACATAACATCTGTGATTGACATGTCTTCATGTGTCATTATATAAACAGCTTTTTTTAGCCGGATAGTTCTCACAAACTCTGCAATTGATTGCCCTGTAATTCCTTTAATTTTTTGATAAAGTTTAGTCCGGCTCATGCCTATGTTACTACACAGATATACTCTACGTTCATTTCCGGGTTTGTCACCTGCGATTCAATAAGACAAAGCAGTTCATCAATAAATTGTTTGTCTTTTGCAGAATGTACCAGCTCTTTTGCTTCGGCATGCTGGTTCTTAATAAAGCGCTCTTTAAGTTTTTGTTTTTGATAAAAAATATTTCGAATAGTTGGCAAAAGAACATCAAGGCTTAAGGGCTTTGCAAAATAATAATCAGCGCCGGATTTTATTCCTTCTATCTGTGAGTCGAGCCTTTCTTTTGCAGTTAATATTAAAAAAGGAATATGGCTTGTTTCAATATCTTCTTTTATCATTCTGCAAAATTCAATACCGTTCATGCCGGGCATCATCACATCACTCATAATAAGATCCGGAGATTCTTCCTTAGCTTTTGCCAAACCATTATAACCATCTTCTGCTTCTGAAATAATATAATAAGCAGAAAGACTTTGATGCAAGAAACTTCTTAGCTCTGCGTTATCATCTACGATTAAAATATGTTGGTTGTTGTAAAGTTGCAGAGCGTCTTTTTGATCAGGATAATTTTCATCTGCAGGATAATGAGGTTCATATTTTGTTTGAACACTTTCTAATTTAATTGATTCTTTATTATTGCGGATCCATCTTTCTTTTTTGTCATACATTTACAGTGATGTATTTAAATAATTCATTACCAGCGGAGAGTCAGGGATTCGAACCCTGGATACCCTTTCAGGTATACACACTTTCCAGGCGTGCTCCTTAAGCCACTCGGACAACTCTCCATAAAAAGTGGCAAACTTACGATTCAAATTCATTCAAAAATCTTTTCCATTTGCATACTTCTTGAGCCTTTAATAAGAATCAATGTATCTTTTAATGCCTGCTTCTTTAGCCATTTAGCTGCATCAGGCGCATTCTCAAGCTTTATGTAATTAGTGTTAATTGCTTTAAAATGTGGCCCTGCTAACACCACGTTTTCCCATTTATATTTGTTAATCAGCTTCACTATTTGCTCATGTTCATGTTCACTTTCTTTTCCTAATTCCATCATTCCGCCAATTATCAATACTTTTTTTGTTCCCTGCATTTTTGCAAAGTTTTCAATAGCTGCTGTCATACTGGTAGGATTGGCATTATATGCATCTAAAATAATGGTGTTGGAATCTTGTACAATCATCTGCGACCGGCTGTTAGATGGAATATAATCTTCCAAAGCTTTTTTTATTTTCTCAACAGGAACATTAAAATAGCTTCCAACAGAAAAAGCGACTAATATATTTGGCAAGTTATATTCTCCAACCAAATGCGTATTAATATTTTCAGCTACACCATCGTTAAAAATATTAACCTTGAGAAAGGATGTGTTATCTACTATTTTTCCTCTTATTGATCCCGCTAAAGTTCCGTAGGTGATCACTTTATTTATACCTGCACTCATTTTAATCATCGTTTCATCATCAGCATTTATAAATGCAGTTCCATTATTATTCCCCAGGTAATTAAACAATTCGCTCTTGGCTTTTATCACTCCTTCAATGCTTCCAAATCCTTCAAGATGCGCTTTACCAAAATTGGTAATTAAGCCATGAGTAGGCATTACATATTCACAATAACCCTCAATCTCTTTGGGATTATTAGCGCCCATTTCAATTACAGCTACCTGCGCATCGCTTTTTATTTTTAAAAGAGTTAATGGTATTCCTATATGATTATTTAAGTTTCCAGGCGTTGTATAAGTAATGTAAGCAGAAGCTAAAACTGCATTTATTAATTCTTTGGTTGTGGTTTTTCCGTTACTTCCGGTGATGGCAATAAATGGAATGGCAAATTGTTTCCTGTGATAGTTTGCCAGTTCTTGCAACGTTACTAATACATCTTTGGTTTCAATAATACGATCATCGTAGAAACCTGTTTTCTCATCTGCAACTACATAGGCTGCGCCTGAATCTAAAGCTTGTGCGGCAAAACTATTTCCATTAAAATTCGGACCTTTTAAGGCAAAGAAAATGTCTCCCGGAACAATCTTTCTTGTGTCTGTTGTGATGGAAGGATATTGTAAATATAACTGGTACAGTTTTGTAATTTCCATGGAAATAAATTATCCTTTATAAATGTGAAAGTATATTTTTTTTGAAAACAGATCAGGCAATAACTATAATAAAAAAGCCTTCCCACTTTTTTAATGGAAAGGCTTTTAATAATTATGCTAATTCGTTTACGTTTTTTTACGGCTGTTTTGCTTACGCTTACCAAATATATTACCTTCTTTAAGACCATTTCCTTCAGGGCTGCCAAGCCTTGTCATTGCACAGCGAAAACCTATGGTACTGCTGGATTGATCTTCTTCAAGATAGCGGCGGCTTCCCGGAGTTAACCAATATGGCCTGTCGTCCCAGCTGCCACCTTTTATTACCCTTACTTTATCACTTATTAAACTGGTAATACCATAGCCATAAGTAACACCTGACAGGGAATCTCCATCTAAATAATTAATTACGTTTGCTTTTTGGTAATTGCGGCGGTTTACAACTTCTGAATCCTGCACATCAACTTTTTTTAACCGGCCTAAAGTATCTCTCTCATATTCACCTTGCGCATTTTTGTAAAACTTTTCAAATTTATTACCACGAAAAGGATTGAAATCATCAACATCCATTGAGCTTTGCGGTCTGTAAACATCAGCAACCCATTCACTCACATTTCCACTCATATTATATAAGCCAAAGCCATTTGGGTAAAATGATTTTATTGGTCCGGGTATAGCAGCCCTGTCATTCAAGCCGCCGGCCACTCCCATATTATCGCCATTACCTCTTTTAAAATTTGCTAAAAACCGTCCCTGCCAACTGCTTCTGCGGTTATCACGCAATCCATTTATATTATTGCTCCATGAGTAAACCTGTTGGTTAGCAATTAATTCTTCACCAACACTTTTTTCTTTTTTTCTTGGATTTGGGTTTTGTAAAATGATGCCATAAGCTGCATATTCCCATTCTGCTTCTGTAGGAAGCCGATAACCCGGAAGCATAATACCATCTTCAAATGTTACCACTTTCCGTGATCTTCCGCTTACATCTTTTAAAGCACCTTTTTTTGGAGCAGATTTATTATTTATGAGCTCAGGATTCATCATGTAAGTATCTGTATTAAATGTCTCATCGCCCTGGCCGCCTTTCATAGCAGCTAATGGAGACCTCTTATTTAAATATCCTTTATCTATTAAAATCTTTTCGTTAACACGGTCTGTACGCCAGATACAAAAATCATGTGCCTGTTCCCAGGTAACGCCTACAACAGGATAATAATTATACGCCGGATAGCGAAAATAATATTCAACATAAGGCTCATTGTAGGCAAGTTCGCTTCTCCAAACCAAAGTGTCTGGTAATGCTTTTCTCATAATCGCTGTATCATTATCGAAAGTATTGGACAGCCAATATAAATATTCCCTGTAGTGAACATTTGCCACTTCAGTTTCGTCAATGTAAAAAGAATTTACAGATACTCTGCGTGGTACATTGTTCCAGTCACGCATTACATCTTCTTCTTTGGCGCCCATTGTAAAAGTGCCGCCCTGCACAAACACCAGGCCCGGGCCGGCTTTTTGTTCTTTATTTTTGATTACGTGAAAGTTGCCGAAATTTTTATCATCATAATTCCAGCCGGTTGCTCCAGACTTATCTTTCTTTTTTGCACAAGACATAAGTGAAGAAAAAGCAACCAAAAGAATAAAGATATTTTTGGCAGAAAATGATTTTAGCATGGAAATTCGTTTACAAATTATTAACGGAAGGTTTTCTTATATATTGCGTAACGGATTACAGATTTACTCCACGAATATATTAATTAATCCGGTATTACTTTATGTGGCTTATCCATTTTTACTGCATCTTACCATTCTTTTGCAAACTCTTCACAATTCCAATTTTACAAAATTAGAACCAGCTCATAATTATACTTTTTTGTGATTTTAAAAAGTTTCACAACAACTAAAAAGCACAATAAATAAATTAAGCAACCGTTCATAAACATTACCTCGTATATTAATAATATACTTGTCCATTACAATAAAAAAATTATTTTTGCACTCTCCAATTCTTAATACTTATAAGTATAACTCTCCATAACCAAGACAAAATCGAATGAAAAATGCATCTTTTAAGCTTGCTGCTTTAGCTGTAACTATGGGTTGTGCCTCTACCCTTTTTGCCCAATCTGATAGAATTAATGTAGTAACTACGGCTGTACCTTTTTTAAGAATTTCACCTGATGCCCGTTCCGGCGGAATGGGAGATGTGGGCATTGCTACAATTCCTGATGCAAATTCATCTTTTTGGAACCAGGCAAAAATTCCTTTTGCGGCCAGCAAATCTGCTATCGGCGTTACTTATACTCCCTGGTTAAAAGGATTGGATCTTAATGACGTATATCTTGCCTCTGTGGCCGGCTATTACCAGTTAGATGAATTACAATCTATCTCCGGCTCTTTGCGATATTTTAGCTTGGGAAATATTCAATTTACTGATGCACTTGGTAATGATCTTAACACTTTCAGACCAAGGGAATTTTCAATTGATGCAGGTTATTCCAGGAAACTTTCAGATAATATAGGAATTGGAATAGCGCTGAGATACATTAATTCTAACCTTGCTTCTGGCACATACAACGGAACTTCTTATAAAGCAGGAACCGCCGTAGCAGGAGATATTAGCGTATTTCACGATGGCACAGCCGGACATGAAGATGGGCATGGATTAAATTATGGACTTACATTAAGCAATCTTGGTTCAAAGATTTCTTATACTAATGATGCTACGCAAAAAGATTACATACCCGCTAATCTTGGTTTAGGGATTGCTTATGTAAATGTTTTTGACGAAACAAGTAAAGCAACTTTTGCTCTTGATGTGAATAAATTAATGGTGCCAACACCTCCGCAGTTTAGTGATGATGGCACATCGCAGGATTCGATTAATCTTATAAATTATCGCAACAAAGGTGTGGTAAGCAGTTGGTTTAGTTCGTTTAACGATGCACCCGGCGGTTTTAGTGAAGAGCTTAAAGAGTTCCAGGTATCTGTAGGAGCAGAATATACTTATAACAATCAATTCTCATTAAGAGCAGGCTATTTTTATGAATCTCCTACTAAAGGAAACAGGAAATATTTTACTTTGGGAGCAGGCTTAAATTATAATATGTTCGGGTTAAATTTTTCATATCTCGTTCCTTCGGGCAACGGAGTTAACCGCAATCCGCTATCTAATACATTGCGTTTTGGGTTGATATTTAATTTAGACAAAGACACTAATATCGCTCCTTCGGCAGAATAATTTTATAAAATACTATTAGAAAACGTCTCCATTGTGAGGCGTTTTTTTATGTATATGTTTTAACGTTTTAATGGATATTTACAAAAATAAAATATAAGAATATGTCTTTTAGAATAGGCTCGGGAGTTGATTTTCATCAATTAATACCGGGAAGAGATCTTTGGATTGGTGGTGTAAAAATACCTCATGATAAAGGCGCTTTAGGACACAGTGATGCTGATGTATTACTTCATGCTATTTGTGATGCAATGTTAGGCGCTGCATGTCTTGGAGATATAGGTGTTCACTTTCCGGATACATTTGCTGAATTTAAAGATATTGACAGTAAAATTCTTTTGCAGAAAAGTTTTAGGCTTATTACAGATGCAGGTTATAAAGTTGTAAATATTGATTCAACAATTTGCCTTGAGCAACCTAAAATAAAAACATATATACCAATGATGCAGCAGGCAATAGCGCCAATTTTATGTGTAAAAATAAATGACGTTTCCATTAAAGCAACTACCACAGAAAAGATGGGATTCGTTGGCAGAGAAGAAGGCATAATCGCTTATGCAACTATTCTTCTTGAGTCAACCTGATGTACTCAAATGATTAAACAATCAACGAGATTATAACTTTATTTGGCTTATCCTTATTATCACATCCTTACCTTTGTTGCATGCAGCAAGTGTTAGTAAAAATAGTAAATCAATCAAAAAATGATGTACCTGCATATGCTACTTCAGGGTCGGCAGGCGTGGATCTTAAAGCAAATTTAAGTGAGCCGGAAATTTTAAAACCTTTACAAAGAAAGATGATACCAACCGGTTTATTTATAGAATTGCCTGATGGCTTTGAAGCCCAGGTGAGGCCAAGAAGCGGCATGGCAAATAAACAGGGAATTACCTGCTTAAATTCCCCGGGCACAATTGATAGTGATTACAGAGGTGAATTAAAAGTGATTTTAATAAACCTTTCGGATACTGAGCAAATTGTTAAACACGGCGATAGAATTGCCCAGATGATAATTGCTAAAGTTGAAAAAGTAAAATGGGAACTTGTAAAAGAATTAAGCAACACGCAAAGAGGTGCAGGAGGATTTGGCCACACAGGGAATTAAAAAATTAAGTCTGAAACTTCAATGAAAAATATTTTCACTTTGGCAATAGCGCTGGTACTTTTAAATGCGATGTTAAGTTGTCGCTCAACAAAAAAATTACAAACAGCTATTGCAAAAAAAGATACTGCAGTAACATCATCAACTTCTGCAGGCACCGACGATTCCACAAAGGCCATTGAAACGGTAATGGCCAACATTAAAAAGAATTATATAGATTTTAATACCTTTTCAGCAAAAATTAAAGTTGACTACAGTGATAACCGCGGCAAGCAGCCTGATGTAAATGCATTTGTACGCATTAAAAAAGATAGCCTGATATGGATATCTATCAATGCAACATTTTTAAATATAGAAGCTTTTAGAATACTGATAAGTAAAGACAGTGTATGGATATTAAATAAACTGGCCAGGCAAATTGAATCGCATTCATTGGATTATCTTGAAGGAGTGGCACATATTCCGTTAAACTTCAAAACTTTGCAGGATCTTATTCTTGGCAATCCTTTGTTTTTAGGCAACCAGATTGTTGCTTATAGAAAAACAGAAAACCGGGTTTTAGTTTCTACTATTGATGAACATTTTAAAAATCTTTTAACCTTATCTTTAAATGATAACCTTGTGGAAAGAAGCAAACTTGACGATTTAAACGTGGCTTTAAACCGCACTGCCGATCTTACTTATTTTAATTATGAAAATAGAAATGAGGTTAACTTTTCTACGTTGCGTGAAATTACTGTTGCCGAAAAAACCAAGGTGGATATCATGCTTAACTTTAAGCAGTATGATTTCAATAAGGAATTATCTTTCCCTTTTAGCATTCCAAAAAATTATACAAGAAAGTAACCGTTGCAAACAGTATTAGCTTTT
>CAXSDW010000082.1:0-6293 GCA_964236235.1 uncultured Chitinophagaceae bacterium | reverse complement strand
GAGGTGTTGATTTATTGCAAAGTAGCTTTTTAACAATGTTACGAATACAAACTCATAATGAATTTTAAATTGTTAATGACGTCCTATTGTAAATATTTGTTAATCTGCTTGGATTGTGTTTAATAAAAAAGCCGTTACAATTTGTAACAGCTTTATAATTTTTCTAAAATATTCATTCATCATTTTAAATCCAAAGGCACATTTATTTTAATACTAAAATTTTTACCCATATTATAGATGCCATGATAAGGACGCGGATCATCCGGATAAGGCTCAAAATATTTTAACCTGTTCAGGTGCGATTGATAAGCCGCATCAAATAAGTTATTGCCTAACAATGAAAAAGTAAACAGGGTTTTACCTTTACTGTTAGTAACGTCTGCACCCAGGCCGGCATTAAATAAATTATAGCCGGGTGTTGGTGTTTCAGTACCAAACTCAAGATAAGCACGGTTTTGAGCAGCATAATATTCCATCTGCACTTTTACAAAAGCGTTGGCAATGGCCGGTGATACTTTTTTAATATTTGCCCTTAGCTCAGAAAAAGTATGCAAAGGCGGAATGAAGGGGAGATACTTTGCACTGTCAGAAATTTTTTGCCCTCCAACACCTTTATTGTTTCCATACACTAATGATAATGAATTTTCAAAATGAAGCCAGTCCAACGGATGCGGATGAACGTCTATGGATAATTCAGCGCCATATAAATGCGCCTTGGCAGCAAGAAACTGGAATGTATCAATTACAGTTTGACCAGAGCTTGCAGACACTTTCTCATTATAAATATAATTCTGAATATTATTATCAAAAACGCTGGCATCAATGGTAATATGCGGTGAATTATAATTTATGCCAATATCTTCCTGCCAGTTAAATTCAGGCTTAAAATTCAGGTTTCCTTTTTGATAACTATTAGTGCCTGGATGAATCCCATTGGCAGAAATCTCAGATATATTGGGAGCCCTGTAACCTCTACCCACATTGGCTTTACCCGTAAAATGATCTGAAAAGCGATACGATAAACCCACGCTTCCACTTGCTCCTGAGAAGGTATGCTTATAAGCATAAAAGGGATTGTCAGCGCCTGTGGTGTCAGCTCCATTTACTACTTTATCAAAGCCGGTAATAGGATCAGGTTTGCTGAATAAAGCTTTATTATTAAATATCCTTACATCGTACCTTAAGCCGCCGGCTATTTCGAGTTTGTTAAACGATTTCTTTACAAATAAAAATGGACCTGCATCAAACTGGTGATAGGAAGGAATTATAAATTCAGTTCCTTTTTCAACATTATTATTCTGATACATTCCATTTACACCTGCGGTTATACCCCAGCCATTCATCTCAGGAAAATAATATTTTACATCATAAGAAGATGTATTAAGCAAGAGATATAAACCAGCAATATCAAGCTGTGGATGACTAAATTCCTGCCTGATACTTTTTTGATAAGCAAGGTTAACCGCAAGCCTGCCACGCCCTAAAATAAAACTGTTAGAACTATAAATTCTGTAGTGCTGCACATGCTGATGAAGTGCTGTAATTTTGTAAGATCTTAATTCTTCATCAGACACTATTGGCCTTATTGTATCTTCTTCCGAAATTTGTTTAGTAAACTTTCTTGATGCAGAATCCCGGCTGCCATCGGGTATTTCCTGCAGATCATTAAAGGCAGATATGCCCACATGAGAGTAGCCCCAGTAACGGTTTACACCAAACATTCCGCTTAAATCTTTTTCTTTAAACCCGGTACCATAAACTCTTCCATCAATCTTATTGCGGTAATTAGTGGCTGTTTTATAAGTGCCTCTTAACATCCATATTAATGAATTTTTATTACCTGCAATCATTGCAGAGCTTGAACTAAGACCATTATTTGTTTGATACTCGCTGGAGATATTACCTGTAATTTTTCCATCAGGCGGTGGATTTTGTGGCAATAAATTTACCACACCGGCTACAGCATCTGAGCCATAGATAAGGCTGGCGGGGCCTTTCACTACTTCTACTCTGTCAACCGTATTTTGATCTACTTCTATTCCATGCTCATCTCCCCATTGCTGGCCTTCCTGCCTTACACCATCATACAGCGTTAATATCCTGTTGAAACCAAGACCGCGGATAAAAGGCTTTGAAACATTTGGCCCGGTTGTAACAGCATTTACTCCAGGCACTCTTGCAATAGCATCAATGATGTTTGTATTAAGATTTTGCTGCAAATATTGCCTGTTTATAGAAACAATTGGTATGGGATTTCTGCGTACTGAAGTGGCTTTTGAAGAGCCTGTTACCACTACTTCACTCTCTTCTGTAATAGAAACTGTTAAGGCAAAATCTGAGGTAGTATTTTCTGTTATAGAAATATTTTTTACAATATTTTTATAGCCAACATAAGCTACTTCAACAATGTAATTACCGGAAGGAAGATTTCGTAAGGTATAATTTCCATCAGCATTTGCTGTTGTTCCGGCTTTAAGATCAGGAATGGAAATACTTGCAGCATGTAAGGGTAAACCGGTAGCAGCATCTGTTACTTTGCCGAGGAGCGTAACTCTTGATGAATTTTTTTGTGTACTATTTTGCGGAAAAGCAGCCTCGCAGAACATTATCAATAATAATATCACTGCTAATAAATATTTTTTCATTACTTCTTTTTATGAAATGATTAATTGCGCAAAAAATTTTAATAAGTTTTATGCATGAATTGTTTGCAATTAAACATTCATTGGAGGTCCGCGGAGATTGAAAAGTAAATGGGGAAGGGAAAAGAATGAAGTGTAATATGAAGTGAAGTGTGCATGAGATACAGCAGGTGAAATGATGATTAAATCTATGCCTGCTATAAAGTTTGATTCAGCAACGAGATTATCACATTGGCAATTGAAGCCAGCTTTACTTAACTGTTGTAATTTGCCATCATTTGCTTTAAAAGTACTGTCTGTATGATTTGCCAGTAAACTGTGCAGTGTTTTTTTAGGCGTAATTCCTAATGTAAATACAGCAAGTAAAAAAATTGCAATAACTCTTTTTACAAAAACCGGTTTATGGCGAAGAGAAGTCATTTTATTTTAAAACAGTAATTGCAGTTTTACATTAATATGATACAAAAATTTGTAACAATGTTGCAAATATATACTTCTTCTTAAATATGGGAGAAATAAATATGATCAATATATATTCTCAATAACTCCTGCAATGCCTTGTCCGCCGCCAACACAGGCTGTTACAATACCATATTTTTTATTCAGCCTTTTTAAATCATTGGTAATTTGAATAGTAAGTTTTGTACCTGTACAGCCTAAAGGATGCCCCAATGCAATTGCTCCGCCATTAATATTTACAATGGATGGATCAAGTTCTAATTTATCAATAACGGCTAATGACTGGGAGGCAAAAGCTTCATTTAATTCTACGAGGTCAATCTGTGAAAGATTTATCCCGGCTTGCTGCAACGCCTTAGGAACAGCTTCCACCGGCCCAATGCCCATCACCCGTGGATGAACTCCGGCACTTGCGCAGGAAATCAGTCTGGCAATTGGTTTCAGACCTAATTCATTTACCATTTTTTCCCCCATAACAATCACAAAAGCAGCGCCATCACTGGTTTGCGAAGAGTTGCCGGCAGTAATGGAACCGTTTGCAGCAAAAGCCGGTTTTAATTTAGCCAATGCTTCAATTGTTGTGTCGGCCCTTACCCCTTCATCTGTATCTACAACAAAATTTCTCTTTTGCTTCTTGCCATTTTCATCTACATAAATTTCCTCTACAGTCATCGGCAAAATGCCAGTTTTAAAATACCCGCTTTCAATTGCATTCAATGCTTTTTTGTGAGAGTTAAAACTAAATTCATCCTGCGCCTCACGGGAAACATTGTATTCTTTAGCCACAGCTTCTGCAGTTAAACCCATACCCAAATAATAGTCAGGTGTTTCTTTGGCAACTGAATAAGCAGGCACAGTTTTCCATCCTGCAGTTGGTACCATGCTCATACTTTCTGTTCCGCCGGCTACAATACATTCGGCCTGTCCGCTTCTTATTTTAGCTGTAGCAATGGCAATGGTTTCCAGGCCGCTGGCGCAATACCTGTTCACGGTCATGCCGGGCACTTCAACTCCTAATGCTCTTACACTTATCATTCGGCCAACCTGTAAGCCTTGCTCAGCCTCAGGCACAGCATTGCCAACAATAAGATCATCAACACGCTTACTATCCAATTGTGGAACTGTTGCCATCAATCCTTTTATAACATCCACCGCCAAATCATCAGGACGATAGAATCTAAAACCGCCGCGTTTAGCTTTGGTAACTGCGGTTCTATACCCTGCTACTATGTATGCTTCCTGCATGTAAATAAATTAAAATGAAACAAATAAAATTAATTGCATCAAAATTACTTATTAAAAACAATCTAATAAATCAAAGAACTTATAAATCTTGGTTCCGACAAGCTTTATCTTCGCGGCGAAAAATGTATAAATGGCTTCTCAATATTTTATTTCTTTTTGATGCAGAACAAGTGCATTATTTTTCTATGAATATGCTGAAGACAATATGCAAGATTGCCTTCTTAAAAAGTATTATTAAGAAAAAATACCAGGCACATAATTTTGTTACCAAAGCTTTTGGATTAACTTTTAAAAACCCTGTAGGTCTTGCTGCGGGCTTTGATAAAAATGCTGTTTATCTTAGTGAATTAGAAACATTAGGTTTTGGATTTATTGAAGTAGGAACAGTAACGCCCTTGCCGCAAAAGGGAAATGATAAGCCAAGATTGTTTCGTTTACCAAAAGATAAAGCGCTGATAAACCGCATGGGATTTAATAATGAAGGCGTAAAGATTGTTGCACAAAGATTGAGGAAATGGCACAGTCGTCAGTCAACGATCAACGGTCAATGGTCAATGGTCAATGGTCAACGATTAATCATCGGCGGAAATATTGGAAAAAATAAAATAACGCCTAATGAAGATGCCTGGAAAGATTATGAAATTTGCTTTAAAGAATTGTTTGATTGTGTAGATTATTTCGTGGTAAATGTAAGCTCTCCCAACACTCCGGGGCTAAGAGAACTGCAACAAAAAGATAACTTAAAAAAAATTTTATCTAACCTTCAGGTTATTAATCAACAAAAAGAATTTTCAAAACCATTACTGCTCAAAATTTCTCCTGATCTTACTAAACATGAAATTGATGATGTGATTGACCTTTGTATGGAGGAAAAATTAAATGGAATAGTTGTTGCCAACACTTCAACCGCAAGAAATAATTTATTAACTAACGCTTCTTTATTAAACAAAATTGGTGCAGGAGGGTTAAGTGGAAAACCATTAAACAGCATCTCCGCAAATTTGATACAATACATAAAAGATAAAACAAACGGGCAGATAACAATTGTTGGCAGCGGGGGAATTTTTACGGCAAATGATGCAAAAGAAAAGCAACAGGCAGGCGCAACATTACTGCAGGTATGGACAGGATTCATTTATGAAGGGCCTGCAATTGTGAAAAATATTTGTAACACCCTTAAGCAGAAAACATAATATGGAATCATTATTTACAGGTGAAAATGTAGTGAGCCTATTTACGCTTGCTTTATTGGAAATAGTTTTGGGTATAGACAATGTAATTTTTGTAAGCATAATAATGGGTCGCCTTGACAGGGAAAAACAATTAAAGGCAAGAAGGATATGGATGTTTGCAGGTATAGGCGTAAGAAGCGGGCTGCTGATAGGTTTGGGCTGGCTTGTACTTCATGGAAACAAAGAATTATTCAGCTTATTTGGAAAGGGTTTTAATTTAAGAAGCCTCATAATGATTGCCGGCGGATTTTTTTTGCTGTATAAAACAGTAAAAGAAATTCATGAAAAGCTTGAAGGCGACGAAGCCGATACTTCAGGTTTGGAGAAACGTGCACCTGATAAATTTGGTGCCGTAATCACCCAGATAATTTTAGTAGATATGGTATTTTCTTTTGACAGTATAATTACTGCTGTAGGTATGGCAAGGCGAATAGAAATAATGATCACTGCTGTAATAATTGCCATGATAATAATGTTCATTTTTTCGCAACGCATCAGCGATTTCATTAACAAACATCCTACATTAAAAATACTTGCTTTATCATTTTTAGTGATGATAGGAGTTGTGTTATTAGTGGAAGGCTGGGCACCTGATAAGGCTGATGCTCTCCACTTAAAAAATTATGTATATTTCGCTATGGCATTTTCATTCAGCGTTGAATTATTAAATATGTACATCCGCAAAAAGAGAGTTAAGTCTGTGGAATTACATGAA